>JASFLN010000040.1:0-9161 GCA_050118075.1 Anaerolineales bacterium | reverse complement strand
TCTTCCACCTCTACTATGTGCTCCTACTGGGTCTCTATCTTTACAGCGTCTGGGGAATACTTCTCACAACGCTGCAGCCCGCGTGGACCCGTTTGCAGCAGTGGATCATGATCGTCTTGCTGGTCACAATCCACTCCTTTGCCCTGCGCTTTAGTCTCGCACGCCTCTTCGGTCAGGAGTGGCGCTTCATCTTTGAAGGGGGCTTCGCCGGTCAACGTTTGTTAGGGACGGTTTTTCAACCAAGCACCTTTGGTGTTCTGCTCCTTTTCGGTATCCTGCTTTACCTGCGTGGTAGAACCGGTCTTGGGATAGCAAGCGTTGTCCTTGCCGCGACCTTCCACCCGACCTATTTGCTCAGCGCAGCGCTGGTCATTGCGGGTTTTATGCTCGATACGCTTCTTGACCGCAAGAATGTACAGCAGGTTGTGATCATTGGCGCACTTGCTTTGGTTCTTGTCAGCCCTATAGCCTGGTACACATGGTCGCAATTTCAGCCTACCTCATCACGTTTGACTGAGATCGCCTCCCAAATTCTCGTCGAGGAAAGGATTCCCAACCACATCCTGCTCGAGGAGTGGCTCGATCTGACGGTGTTATCCCAATCGGTGTTGATCCTCATTGCAATCGCTGGATTTCGCAGGAAACCGGTTGCAAAGATCATGGCAGTCATCGCGGCCGGCGTGTTCATGGGCACACTGTTCCAGATTGAGACCAGCAACCAGCACCTCGCCCTGCTTTTCCCCTGGCGACCATCGGCAATCCTGGTGCCTCTCTCAAGCGTGCTGCTGCTTGGAATTGTGGCTGATAAGGCTATAAACGCGGAGATATTTCCACTCGAAAAATACAGCCGCCAGGTGATTGGACTATCGTCGGCCCTACTCCTTGTGCTGGCTGCAATGGGGATCGGGAGCTATCTCCACGATTTACGTGGGAAACAGCTGGATACCGCACGTCCGATGTTTGATTTCATCCGAAGCTATCATGCACAGGGTGACCGATTCTTTACCCCGCCAAAGCAGCAAGATTTTCGTCTGGCGACCGGTGCACCTATCCTGGTCGATTTTAAATCCATACCCTATCTGGATACCGAAGTGATTGAGTGGTATGAACGCTTGAGGACAGCACAGAATTTCTACCGAGACAGGGTCAAGCAAATCAACTGCGATCAAATCGATCAAGCGGTCGCGCTCGGTGGGATTAATCATGTAGTTCTGGAGCCCGATCAACTTGGATTGGTTTGCCCGAAGTTCTCTGAGCTGATTTTTTCGGATAGTTCCTACCAAGTCTATACGTTAAATACTGAGCAATAGACCTGGAGAATTCCCAGCACTTACGGAGTGCGTTCTGTAGCTGTTGGTGCGGGGGTCGGAGTGGGGATTTCAATAAGCAGGTAGATCTCCTGCCCAAATGGGATGCCTTCGTCAGAGTAGGCTTGCCAACGGCTTATATACTCACCGGGTTCATCTGGTGCGGTCAACTCCACGCTTAGTTCTGCTGAGCTTCCGGCAGCTGCGGGATACAACGCTAATTCGGTAGGGCCGCTGAAATCATCTGCTCCAAGACGTACAAGTTTATAACCCGCACCCCAATCACAGGTTCCGCTATTCTGAACCACCCAACGCTTATCCAGCACTTCACCCGGTTCAACCAGTGAGAAATCGGGTATGGTCACATCCTCTACAAAAACCGCATCGTTGAAGCAGTCATCCGCCGGGACTGTAGCGGTGGCACCAGACAACAAGGTAGGAGTAGGCGGAGCCGGGGGAGCAGCGATCGACGGCCGTGCTGGCACAAGCGTCGCGGTCGGCTCGGGGATCGACTCGCCTCCACAACCTGTCAGGAGAAAGAAAGCCGCCATCAACGCAGTAAACTTCAGCCAAGAACATTTTTGCAGCATGATTGGATTATAGACGTAAGTCAAGGTTTCTAAAATAACAAAGACCCTCTGTCCGTTCAGAGGGTCTAGGATTCTTGAGTCTTGCGTTATCGATGCTTCACGCGGTATCGATCTCTTCCTCAGCAAGATCCTCGTCCTCGATAACACGCTCTTCAACTGCATCTTCCCCATCGAACTCCTGGTGCAGCCCGGAGGATTCCCGGATCAACATCTCTAATTCGATGGAGACTTCCGGATTTTCGACCAGAAAGGTCTTGGCATTTTCACGACCTTGACCGAGCAGCTCCTCATCATAGTAGTAGTACGATCCCCGTTTCTCGATCAAGTCAAGATCGACGCCCAGGTCGAGGATATCGCCAACTTTGGAGATCCCCTGGTTATAGGTGATATCGAACTCGGCAACTTTAAATGGGGGCGCAACCTTGTTTTTCACTACACGCACCCTTACGCGGTTGCCGACAATCTCCTGACCGACCTTGATGCTCTCTATGCGGCGTATATCCAGACGAACCGAGGCGTAGAACTTCAACGCACGTCCGCCGGTCGTGGTCTCCGGGTTGCCAAACATGACGCCAATTTTCATCCGCAATTGATTCGTGAAAATCACCGCTGTGTTGGTCTGCTTTATCGCCCCGCTGAGCTTGCGCATCGCCTGACTCATCAAGCGTGCTTGCATGCCCATCGGCGCATCACCCATTTCGCCCTCTATCTCAGCCCTTGGCACCAGTGCAGCCACACTATCAATGATGACGACATCGACCGCACCACTGCGAACAAGCGTTTCGGCAATCTCGAGTGCCTGTTCACCAGTGTCCGGCTGTGAGATATAAAGGTCATCGACATTCACACCACAGCGCGCTGCGTAGGCGGGGTCAAGAGCGTGCTCCATATCGATGTAAGCGCACACACCACCCAGGCGTTGTGTCTCGGCGACAATGTGTTGACAAAGCGTGGTCTTTCCCGATGCTTCGGGACCGTAAATCTCGGTCACGCGCCCACGCGGGATGCCCCCTACCCCCAGGGCGAGGTCCAATGTTAGCGAGCCAGTTGGGATCGCTTCAACCGCCAGATTTTGAGCTTCCCCCAGGCGCATCACCGCACCTTCACCAAACCGCTTCTTGATATCCTTCAACGCTTTATCGAGAACCTCTCTGCGTTCTTCATCCATGACCACTCACCTCATTGATCGCCCGTAATTCAATCGACATTCGGCTGATATAGAACAATTGTGCCATTCCAGTATAGCACAAGCGTTCTAGTTGTCAATAGAAGTTTATACGCGAATTTCTACCCGATTGCGGGTTATCAGAATATGGTTATAATCGACTAACTTAGGGTGCTTAATTTTTCTACAGCCTGCATGAACAACACAACTAAGTCGGAGAGGAGGTGTGTATTCTGAGTCTGTTGCCAAAGTGTTCTGCAATACACCAGAAAGCTTAAGAGGAGGAAGCAAGAATGAAGAAGTTATTGTGGAAGTTGTTTCTAGTTCTGGCACTCACCTCACTTGTCATCACAGCCTGTGCACAGACTCCAGCCCCAACCGAAGCGCCCGCTGAAGAAGAACCCATGGAAGAACCAATGGAAGAGGAAGAAGAGGCTGAAGAACCGGAAGAACCGGCCGAGGAGGAGATGGTTGAAACCACGCTCACTCTTGGCTACACCGCTTCGCTGACCGGACGCCTGAACGTCTCTTCCGGTCGTCAGGACAATGGCCTTCAGCTATACATCCAGGACCTACAGGATGCCGGTGGATTTGAGGTCGGCAACGAAACGATCACATTTGAACCAATCTTCTATGACGACGAAAGCACCAATGAGCGCGTTCAAGAACTCTACACCCGCCTCGCCACGGAGGATGATGCCGACTTTCTGATCAGCCCTTATTCAAGCGGTCTGACCGGAGCAGCCGCAGTGATCGCCGAGCAATATGGCAAGGTCATGATCACCACCGGCGCAGCCTCTGATTCGACCTATAAATTGGGCTATACCGGCGTTTACCAGACCTATACGCCGGCAAGCCGCTACCTGGCTGGCGCCGTCGATCACCTCCAGGCGCTGGATCCCGATGTGAGCCAGGTCGCATTTGTCCACGAGAACGATCAGTTCTCCACTGACGTTGTGACAGCCGCCAAAGATTACGCTGAATCACTCGGCTATGAGGTCGTTCTCTTCGAGGGCTACGATTCCGAAACGACTGACTTCGGCCCATTTATCAACAAGATCGAAGCTGAAGCCCCCCAGGCTTTGCTGGGTGGTGGTCACTTCCAGGACGGCAGCACCTTCGCCCGTCAGCTTTACGAGAAGGGTGTCGATCTGGCTTACGTCGCCCTGCTTGTAGCGCCGCCCGAGCCGGACTTCGCCGAGCTTGGTGACGCCGCGTTTGGCGTTGTCGGACCAAGCCAATGGGAGCCGTTGGCCGAGTTCACGCCTGAATCGGCTGAAGCGGCTGGCCTCGAGTGGTTCGGCCCTACAGGCACAGAATTCGTGGAACGCTACGAAGCTGCCTACGGTGAGGAGCCGTCGTACCACTCCGCCGGAGGGTACGTCGCTGGGTTGATCCTGCAGAAGGCCATCATGGACGCTGGTTCCTATGAAACCGAGGCAGTCAAAGACGCACTTGACGCCATGGATATCCTTACCTTCTATGGCCGCATCCAATTTGACACCTCAGCCGAATCACATGGTTTGCAGGTCGGCCACAGTATGATCTACATCCAGTGGCAGCGCCCGTCCGGAGACCTCGCTAAAGAGGTCGTCTGGCCACCTGAAGGCGCCACCGCAGAGACAATTTACCCCCTGCCGTAGCCTGACTAGCCCGGTTCCGCCCCCTCGGGGTTGATTAGTCAATCCCGAGGGGATCTCCCGGAACCCAGGAGAGAATCATGCTCGATATCCTGATCCCATCACTGGTCGATGGATTGCTTCTGGGTTTTGTTTATGGCATCGCTGCGATGGGGCTAACCCTGATCTGGGGGGTGATGGACGTGATCAATCTTGCTCACGGACCAATCATCGCCCTGGGCATGTTTGGAATTTACCTGGTTTTCACGTTCCTGGGGCTGAACCCCTACATTGCCCTGATCCTCGTTGCCATTGCAGGACTCATCCTCGGAATCTTGATCTACTACGTTGCCGTGCATCGCGTCATCGACGCGCCGCACCTATCAACGTTGCTGGCAACTTTTTCAGTAAACATGATCATCATCGGCATCGGCACCGCGATCTTCACGGTGTCACCGTACAATGTCGACTTCACTCTCGGAGCAGTCGATCTTGGACCGGTCCGCCTGCTCTGGACGCGGGCAGCTGCGGCGCTGGCATCCGTGATCGTGACCGGAGTGTTATACCTGTTCCTGTTTCGAACCCGCACCGGGAAGAATATCCGTGCTGTCGCAAACAACCGAACGGCGGCGGAACTGATGGGTATTCCTTCATCGCGTGTGCTCGCGCTGAGCTTCGGCATCGGAACCATGCTCGCCACCATCGCCGGCGGATTGATCGCCACCTTCTTCCCCTTCACGATCCTGGCTGGCGGCGGCTACGAGCTGCGTAGTTTCGTGATCGTCGTGCTTGGAGGGCTTGGAAATCCGCTTGGCGCCCTCGTTGGTGGCCTCATTCTTGGAGGTCTTGAGGGCATCATCCCGGTGTTCATGCAGACCAGTTGGGTGCCGGTGATCGAGTTTGTGCTGTTCGTGTTCATCATTCTCGTCCGCCCGAGCGGATTGTTGGGGAGCCGAGTATGAACATCCTACGAAAACCCGGTTTCTGGATCCCAATCGTGCTTGTGTTGCTGCTCGGCCTGTGGCCAGTCGTAACGGATAATGCCGCTAACCGCGAGGTAGTCAACTCGATTCTCGTCTCGGTTGCGCTGGCATCCAGTCTGAACATCCTGCTCGGTTACACCGGATATGTGAGCTTCGGGCACATCGTCTTTTTTGGCTTCGGGGCTTATACGGGCTTCTACTTGATGAGCGAACAAGGCTGGCCGATTTACGCGGCCATGATCCTGGCGGGAGTTGTCCCCGCCATCCTGGCCTACTTGCTGGGCACGGCGATCCTGCGCTTGCGGGGCGCTTACTTCGCGCTGGCCACAATCGGCATCAATGAAGCCGCACGCTCCTTCGTAAAGAATTTCGACCCGCTCGGGGGTTCAGTAGGCATGCAACTGAACTTCCAGATCTATAACGACTACGGCGGAGCCGCTCAAGCCCTGTGGTTGACCTACTACCTGCTGTTAGGCGTAACGATCACGACCCTTATCGTCAGCTACCTGGTTCGCTTCTCGAAGTTTGGCCTCGGACTGCTGGCGATTCGCGAGAACGAGGATGCTGCTGAAGTCATGGGCGTTGTGGCGCCAAGCGCCAAGACGCGTGCCTATGTGTTCTCGGCCTTCTTCCCGGGGATTGTTGGCCTGCTGTTCTTCTTTAAGAACGCCACGATCCTCCCGGGCGATGCCTTTCGACTGCATCTTTCGATCGAAACGATCGTTATGGTCATGCTGGGAGGCGCGGGGACCGTGCTGGGTCCAGTTCTGGGCGGTGCCGGTTACCAGCGCTTGCGCGGCACGTTGTTAGTCACCCCCCTGTTCCGCAACATCCAACTCGTCGTGGCCGGCGTGCTGCTGCTGGCGATCATCCTGTTCATCCCGGCTGGCGTCGTCGGCTGGCTTCGTGACCACGTCCGCGGCCTGAGGAGGGTGCTCGAATGATTTTAGAAATCCACGATGTCAGCAAGAATTTCGGCGGGCTGCAGGCGCTGAGCGACGTCAGCCTCAGCGTGCCTCAGGGTGAAATCCTCGGTCTGATCGGACCGAACGGCGCTGGCAAAACGACGCTCTTCAACGTCGTCAACGGTGTCTATCCACCTAGCAAAGGCGAGGTCTTCTTCCTGTCCGAAAAGGTCACCAGCAAGCGACCCTACCACTTGGCAAAGATGGGGTTGGCACGCACGCATCAGATTGTGCAGCCGTTGGAGGAGCTGACCGTTCGCGAGAATGTGATGGTTGGGGCCTGTTTCGGCAAAGAAGACCACGGGCTTGGGCGTGCACGCCAGATCGCCGATGAGGTCTTGGATTTCGTCGGGCTCGGTGAGCGCAAGGATCAGATGGCCGCCAGCCTGAATGTTGCCCAAAAGAAACGGCTCGAACTAGCTCGCGCGCTAGCGGCACGGCCGACACTGCTGCTGCTCGACGAGGTGCTGGCCGGGCTTAATCCCTCCGAGATCGGCGCGATGGTCCAAACGGTCGCCAAGATCCGCGAACAAGGGATCACGATCATCATGATCGAGCACGTGATGCACGCCGTGATGAACGTTTCCGATCGAGTCGTGGTGCTCGATTACGGCCAGTTGATTTCGGAAGGCACTCCAGAGGAGGTCTCACACGACCCCAAGGTGATCGAAGCTTACCTCGGTGATCCCAAGATCGCCGAAGAAATCGCCTCTGCTGGACAGCAAGGTGGTGCACAATGACACTGCTAGAGATCAATAATCTCGAATCCGGCTATGGCGAAGTCCAGATCCTGTGGGGTGTAAACCTCAAGCTCGCGGAGGGTAAGCTGACCTCACTGGTGGGCACGAACGGCGCCGGCAAGACCACCCTACTCAGAACGGTAATGGGGACGATCAAGCCCTGGCAGGGGAGCGTGCTGCTAAGCGGCAAGGATGTCAGCAGGCTGCCCGCACACCGCAAACCGGATCTCGGGATCGTCATGGTCCCCGAAGGTCGTCAGCTGTTCACCAGCATGAGTGTCGAAGAGAATCTTGAAATGGGCGCCACCAACGCCCGGGCGCGGGGAAAAATCGAGGATAACCTCGAACGCGTTTATAGCCTTTTCCCGCGGCTTAAAGAGCGCCGCAATCAGCAATCCGGCACATTGAGCGGCGGCGAGCAGCAGATGCTTGCCGTGGCGCGCGGTTTGATGGCGGATCCGCAGGTGATTATGTTCGACGAGCTCTCGCTGGGCCTGGCACCCGTCCTGGTCCTGAACCTGTTTCAGACTTTGCGACAGCTCAAGGATGAGGGGCTGACCATGCTGCTTGTCGAACAGAACGTCCATATGGCCCTCTCGGTGAGCGATTACGCCTACGTGCTCAGTGAGGGCCAGGTCGCCCTCGAAGGACCCGCGAACGAGGTCGCCTCGAACGAATCCGTCCAAAAGGCTTACCTGGGTATCTGAAACCTGTTGGCAGGTTCACGAAGCCCCGGCACAGTACGCCGGGGCTTTTTCACATCGACGCCCGTGGAGGATCTCCGTTCACCGCTATGATGATAAGTGCACTTCCGGAAGACTGCTTGTATCCTCCGTTGTTGCTATCGGAGTCCAGAATTATCGAGCTTGGAAGGGATAGGGAAGCGGTTGCGTTCTGCTCCGGAATGATCCCGGGCGACGTGATCGGGCAGCACAAATACAGGTCCCCGAGGCCTCAGACGACTTCGAGTCACGGTGTTTCCAACCCGGAGAAACTTAGCGCAATCAAAGTTTGAATTACAATCGAGCAAACACTTGTTTAGAGCAGAAAGTTTATGAACTTGATTAATTCCAAATCGTTCTTCAAGAAACGCTATACCTTACCCACAGAACATGGCTCGTGGATCTGGTGGATCGGCCCCTTGCTCATCGGTGCAGCCGCCGCCCGCACGTTCAACTTAGACCTGGTCTGGCTGACGTTGACGATGTTAGCGGCTTTCTTATTTCGGCAACCGCTAACCATGCTCGTGAAAACCTACAGCGCGCGAAGGCCGGCGACCGAGCGCTTACCAGCGTTGATCTGGGCACTGGTCTACGCTGCCCTCGCTTTGACCGGGTTTGTCGTACTGCTTGCCCGAAGCCACAGCGTTCTGCTTTATCTGATTATCCCCGGCGTGCCGGTGTTTGCATGGCATTTGTGGCTGGTGAGCCGCCGCGCCGAGCGCGGTCAGCGCGGGATTGAGATCGTCGGAGCCGGGGTGTTGGCTCTCGCCGCGCCAGCAGCCTATTGGGTTGCGGGAGGCAGAAACACACCCTTAGCCTGGATCCTTTGGATATTAACCTGGCTTCAGTCGGCAGCCTCCATCGTGCTCGTCTACCTGCGTCTGGAGCAGCGCAAACAGGTTCAACCAGGCGATATTCAGCAGCGCCTTCAAGATGGACTCAGAACACTTGGATACCATTTGTTTAACCTCGCCATCGCCAGTTATTTCTTTCTGCAGGGACAAATCCCGGTCCTTGTCGTCGCTGCGTTTGGGATGATGCTCATAGACGCAATGGAGGGTGTCTTTCGA
>JASFLN010000039.1:0-9177 GCA_050118075.1 Anaerolineales bacterium | reverse complement strand
TTTTGAGCCAACCGGACTCCGGGGTAGTTCTTACTTTGCATTTCAATAAAGAGTTTCACGATTTGACGCTGACGTGCCCATTCTTTAGCTGCACCGACCAGCTTACTCCCGATCCCTTGCCGTCGGTAGCGTAGATCGACGACAACATCTGTTATCCATCCAGAACCATCTGCCGGACCGTGTATTAATGAAAGGTATCCAGCGGGTGTCTCGCCGATAGCTGCCAAGAGCACAACTGCTTTATCCGTCCAATCGTCAACCAACTGTTCGGGATTACGAGGATAGGAGACCTGCATAGGGCGCGGCAACCTCACTTCCCTGAATGCAGCGCTAATCTCATCTGAACCACGCTGAAGTGACAGTTGCCAGACATGATCCGTACTGTACCCATGATCCATGCCTACCAAAGCTTTAATATCGCTTGAAATCGCCTGGCGAATATGTAAACCTTCGAGCATCAACCTATCCAATCCACCGATCTAAGATTAAGGTGTGACCTGTACAAGTATCTGACACGGCAGCGGTGCGTTACCCAGGGTATCCGTGACCACAAGCTGCACTGCATATTGCCCGGGTGTCACCAAACTAGTATCCCAGATTCCGAGGAATTCCTCTTGCTCGCAGCCTTCACACACGGGTTCATTACTCGCTGATATGGCTAACCAGTTGCTGCCCTCCCTGAGATCATGATACTCGAGCTTATAAAACGCAAATCCCGGTATGTTTGCAATTCCCAGCAATTCCACCTCACCCCGTACCGCTTCCCCGCTAACTGGAGAAGTTATCGTAGCATCGGGGTTCTGGCAGCCAGACCCATCGATCATATCTACCGTAAGCGGTGTCGGCGACGCTCTGAGATCTCCAGCTGCAGCTTGTTCGGCCGCAGTCGTCGAAAGCAGGGAAACTGTTGGCAACGCTGTCGGCCTCAGCGATGGCGGGATGGCCGGGCTGGCAAAGGTCGTGATCACGAATGTCGCCAGGATCCCGGAAAGGATCAAAGCTAGCATCGCACCGGCGCGGGTTAGCTTGGAAATCGCTTGTTCACGCTCCAGGCCAAATACTGCACTACGCAAACTTTCATATGCCCGCAAAAGGAGCCAGGCATATAAAACCCCCAGTAGAACCAATACGAGATAGATCCACGATTGATTGGCTTCGACGAAAAGGATCGCTTCTTCCATTATGATGAGCCGCAGCCCTTAGAGCTCCTGAAGCACCCCCCTAATTAGTTTGGTCAGCCTCGGAACAATGACTTTACCCGCTTCAAGCACCTCCTCATGGGTCGTTACTGTATCGCCATCGAGGTTTGCTTTGTTGCTGATGCCGGACACGCCCATCACACGCGTACCGCCATGGCGGGCGACGGTGACCTCCGGTACGGTCGACATACCGACGGCGTCAACGCCAATGGAGTGCAGAAAGCGGAGATCTGCAGGCGTTTCAAATGTCGGTCCTGCCAGACAAATGTATACTCCTTCGTTCATCGGAATGTCATCCTGCTCAGCCACCTTTCGGGCGATCTTCATGTAGCCGCGGTCGTATGCCTGGCTCATATCAGGAAAGCGAGGTCCAAACTCATCGAGATTTGGGCCTCGTAGTGGATTCTGTCCTGCCATGCCGATGAGGTTGATGTGATCCGTGATGAGCATCAGCTCACCAGGCTCAAAATCCGGATTGACTGCACCAGCTGCGTTGGTCACGATTAACATTTCTACGCCGAGGGTCTGCATCACCCGAATGGGCAAACCGATGCTGGACATACTGTGTCCCTCATAAAAGTGCGCTCGGCCTTGAAGGATCATGACTGATTTTTTCTCCAAATCGCCGAATACCAGCCGGCCGACGTGACCTTCAACCGTGGAATGCGGCCATCCTGGGATTGTGCGGGTCTCTATGGTTGCTACCGCTTCCACTTCCTCAGCCAGCGGTCCGAGTCCCGATCCGAGGATCATCGCGATCTTGGGTTCGAAATCAGTTTGACCCCGGATAGCCTTTACAGCGGCGTCGATGTCTTTCTTTGTGATGAACTCACCCATATCTAATACTCATCCCTTTCATCCTTTAGCTGATGAATCCGTAAAGCATTCGGACTCGACAAACCAAGGAAACGTTGAACCTCACTGCGCTTATAACCTTGCTCAAGTAGATCCTGGGCGCGTGTATGGCGCAGTGTCTGTGGAGATAAATCTGTATTCAGACCAGCCTCTTCCGCCCAACGCTTTACGACCAACCACAACCCTTGCCGGCTCAAGCCTTTCCCCCTCTGGTTCAAGAATAGGGTCAGCTCTCCAGTCCGCTTGAGGAAATGTGGTCGACCATTTTTCAAATATTCCTTAAGGCTTTCGGTTGCTTCACTCAACCGGAGCCGTTCACCACTACTCCCCGGACGTTGAACGGTGGACTTCTCAAGATCCACATCTGTCACCCGCAATCCCACGATCTCATTGGCCCTGAAACCCGTTTCATATAACACGCGCAGTATCGCCGCATCTCGCAATGGACCCGCACCAGAGGCTTTCAATGGCGCATCCAATAACATCCTCAACTCACCACGACTCAGTGTGAGTGGTTTGGCTTGTGGACTTGGAGGTGCGTTCAGGACATCCTGCAAATGATCAGTCTTCACCGATTCAAGATCGTTAAGGTAGGCAAGATAAGATCGCACTGCAGCCATTTTCCTGGAGATCGTTGCGGGTTGGTAACCTTGATGCCCCAGCCAATCGGCATAGCGAAGCACATTCGAGATACTAAGCGCAGACAGGAGCTCGTAGGAATCGCTGTGCGTTTTTACGACACGCTGAAATTGCTCAAGATCGGTGGAATATGCGAGGAGCGTATTTTCCGCCGCGCCTTCTTGGACGCGTAAATGTTGAAGGAATCGATGGATGGAAGCGTCCATCCAACCTCCTGGCACTTGGGAACGATTAGGGGCCCATTATACCATCGGGCTCTAAAGAGTTACCATAATTTAATAGGAACCGCGGCTCGCTCCCCCTGACAAAGCTTAGCTTTGCCAGCTGCTGATCGTATCCAATTCCTCGACATCGTCCTCTGTAAGCTCGGCATTCATCGCCCCAAGGTTGTCGTTCAGTTGCTCAATAGAACGCGGTCCGATGATTGGACTGGTTACGGATGGCTTTGAAAGCAGCCAGGCGAGGCTTAACTGCGCTTCGCTAACACCATAGGACTGACTCTTGGTTCTGAGGGTCTGTAATACCGAAAGCTTGGTTGGATCACCTAGATAAGTCTTGATCCGATCTGGTATCTCCTCGCGACCCTCAGGCAAGGAGCCATTTGGCCTGTACTTGCCGGTCAAAAAACCCCGTGCCAGTGGGCTGTAAGGGATCACGCCTAAACCATATTTGACACAGATGTGCTCAAGTTCATGCTCATACTCTTCGCGGTGAATCAAATTGTAATGGGGTTGCAAACTCACAAACCTGGCATAGCTATGGGCTTCAGACAGCAGCAGTGATTCAACTAGCCGCCAGGCTGTAAAGTTGGAGCAGCCAATGTAATGCACCCAACCACGTGCGATCAGATCGGTGAGTGCTTCCAACGTCTCTTCAATCGGAGTTTCATCATCCGGCCAGTGCAATTGGTACAGATCGATGTAGTCGGTCTCCATACGCTTCATAGACTCTTGAACTGCTTGAAATATGTGCTTGCGCGAAAGGCCTTGATCATTAGGCCCCCCTCCCATTGGACCCCGCACCTTGGTCGCCAGCACTATTCGATCTCTTCGTGATGGATCGCGTCTGAACCACTCTCCCAAAATCCGCTCGGATATCCCGCCGGGATTCCCATCAACCCAGCGGGAGTAGATATTGGCGGTATCGATGAAGTTGACGCCTGCATCAAACGCAGCGTCAAGCACACTCAACGAAGTATCCTGATCGGCCGTCCAACCGAACTGCATCGTCCCAAGACAGAGTCTGGAAACCGATAAACCTGACGAACCGAGGTTAAGATATTCCATCGGCACCTCCAACCAATTATGGACTGTTCAAACTATAATAAATAAGGTTTGACACTCTCTACAAGCATAGACCGCATGAAAAAACTTCGCTTCGCTCAGTTCCTAATGCTCACAATCTCTCTGATTGTATTTTTAAGCGGTTGCTCCAGAGCTAATCGCAGCTTAAATGGCAGCCCCTACGACCCCCCGAGACCAGCACCAGATCTTGATTTGCTCACCATGACGGGTGAGCCATTTTCCCTGTCGGATGATCGGGGCAAGATCGTTCTAGTTTACTTTGGCTACACCTATTGCCCGGACATCTGCCCGACGACTTTGGCCGAAGCCAAGCTGGTATTTGAGGAGCTCGGCGACCGTGCTGAAGATATCAATCTGATTATGGTCACTGTGGACCCGGAGAGGGACACGCCTGAAGTCCTTCAAACGTATCTTAACCGTTTTCACCCCCGGTTCCTCGGTTTATGGGGCGAGGGTAGGCAGCTCGAAGATGTAATGGCTGCATATGGTGTCTTCGCTCAAAAAGAACCTTCAGATGATCCAGATCGGTATCTCGTAAGTCACACAGCCCGATTGTTTCTGATTGATCAACAAGGATACCTGCGTACCAACTACTCATTCGGTACACCACGTGAAGAGATCCTTTCCGATTTGACACTTCTGCTAGACGAGGAAAATCAACAATGAAACTTCGCGTCGGAGTACTATTTTGCGCTTTAATCTTGGGTGCATGTTCCATGGAAACAGCCGAACTCGAGATAAAAGACGCCTGGGTACGGCCTGCAGATACTGGAATGAACACAGCAGTCTATTTTGTGATCAAAAACCCCGGCGAGCAAGATCGGCTTCTTGAAGCTGAAACGACCGTCGCTGAAAGAACAGAGATCCATCTCTCATACCTCGACGATGCCGGAGTCATGCATATGGAGCAGCAACAGTTTGTGCTCGTTCCCCAAGACGGTGAACTCGTCTTTGAACCCGGAGGTCTGCATGTGATGTTGATCAATCTATCTCGCGATTTAACCCCGGCAGAACAGATCCAACTACAGCTTCATTTTGAGAAAGAGGGAGAGGTCACTATCGATGTTCCGGTGGAAAATCCTTAGCCTGATTATTCTTTCACTCATTTTATTGACGCCTGCTTGCACCCGTCAAAGCGCGCAAGGCGACCAAGCCAGCAACCTGACTGTGGACTTGTCTTTCGAACCGGAGACCCCCGTGATGGGAGAAGGCATTATCCTCCTCAAGATATGGGATGAACAAACGCAACCGATCGAAGATCTATCCATCGAAGTTAAGGGAGACATGACGCACGCCGGGATGACACCTGTCTTCGGAACAAGTTCTTATCAAGGGGATGGTATTTACCGAGTCCCCTTCAAATGGACGATGGCTGGTGATTGGATCCTTCAGGTGACGGCAGAACTCCCAGATGGAAGAATACTTGATCGCTCGTTCGACGTCCGTGTAGCTTCCGAATGAGCTGCCGACTATTTCTCCGCCAATTCGCACGGATCGATCACGCATGAATTCCGCCCCGTTTGATCTGCTGCATGTCCCGTTTCTTGGGAATATCTTACGTTCCCGATGGGGTCGACTGATTTTTCAGATCCCTCTTTTCATACTCCTGGCGCTTATTGTCTACGACGGCTTCACGGGGCCCCAGTTCGCACCGGAAAACACTGCTACAGTCCTGGCGTGGGTACATTATCGCGGATTAGTTATTCTTGTGATCCTCATTGGCGGAAATTTTTTCTGCATGGGCTGCCCATTCACTATCCCAAGAACAATCGCCCGGAAATTAAGCTTGAGGGGAAGCCGCTGGCCAGCCAGGCTGCGTAATAAATGGGTCTCGATTTTTAGTCTATTCGGGATTTTCTGGCTTTATGAATGGCTTGACCTTTGGGCAAGTCCGTTATTGACCGCTTGGGTTGCGATTGCTTATTTTGTGATCGCGTTTGGACTCGAAGCCTGGTTCTCTGAGTCAGCCTTCTGCAAATATGTATGCCCTCTGGGTGCATTCAACTTCACCTTTTCGATGGTTTCGCCACTCCAGATCACCGAACGAAATCGCCAGGTCTGCCGGGAGTGCGAAGGCAAAGAATGTGTAAATGGCAGTGAGCAGGTCCCGGGTTGTGGGACCGAGCTTTTCGTTCCAACCATAGAAAGCAATATGGATTGTGTTTTTTGCCTGGATTGTGTGCGAGCCTGCCCCTACGATAACGTCGCTTTGCAAGCCCGAAACCCGCTTAAGGAAGCCCGCCACAGTTTAACTGTTCCCAGCTTTTCCCTCGCCTTTATGATCATGAGCCTCATATTCACAGGGTTGATGAATGCCTTTGGCATGGTTCCGCCGGTCTATGAACTTCAAGCCTGGCTGGCTGATACCCTGGGGCTCCGCAGCGATGCTTTGCGCCTCATGTTGGTCTTTGGAACAGGCAATCTATTGCTGCCTGCCGTGATTTTATTTGTACTGACGCTGATTTCAAGGCGTCCTGGCGGTTCATTTATAAAATCGATGCGGGCGGAAGCAGTGCGCTATGTGCCTGTACTTATCCCCCTGGGAGCAGGTATCTGGCTGGCACACTACGGATTCCATCTGGCAATCGGTGGGCTTGCGATCGTCCCCGTATTGCAGTCGTTTCTGCTTGACCATGGTATTAGCCTCCTTGGATCTGCTCCGCGTTGGGATCTGAGCATGCTGCTGCCGCAAAGCTGGATCTTCCCGCTGCAAGTCGCTGCGATATTTCTGGGCTTGTTCACATCGCTCACCGCGTTAGCCCTCCCGGCCCTGGAATCGGATCAACCCCCACTGGACAGTTTGCGCCAAATACTCCCATGGGCTGTGCTCCTGGTACTGCTCACGATCGCGGCGCTCTCGGTGTTCAATTTACCCATGGAGATGCGTGGTACACTCCAGCTAGGTAATCCCTGATGCGACGATTGACTGTTCTACTGGCGATGGGCCTTTTACTTTTCCAAGCCACGGATGCATGGGCTTCTGGACCTGGTGTGGGTGGTCGGCGAGTTCGCCTTGATAAGGAACCCGCTGGACCGTACCTGCTGCGAGCTGTGATCTCACCTACCCCACCACAAGTCGGCAACTTCAACGTGGAGGTACGCGTCGAGGATCAAACCGGGGATGTGATCGAGAATGCCGAAGTTCTCATCTCGGCTGCACCCAGCGATCACGAATCAGAGCAAATGCAGGAAATCGCAACACACGAGTTTGCACCGCTGCCCACCGAATACGCCGCCCATTTACCTGTTCCGACCGCAGGTCTCTGGGAAATCACCATCCACGTTGAAAGCTCGCTAGGTGTCGGTCAGGTTTCGTTTTTCCAACAGATCCAAACCCCCAGCTCGATCAGCGCATGGATATCTGTTGGTGCACCGTTTGCAGGACTGCTTCTACTCGCTCTGCTCTTTGTTTGGCTTCAGCGGCAGTCGAATAAAGATCAAGAGCGTTCCAGCACGTTAAACTGAGCATTTGGACCACGCTTTTAACTTTCCTCGCACGGATGGCCAGCTAATCGTCCCCCTATGTTGCAGACATGCTCCTTTGGATTCAAAACGTAGATACATATAGCCCCACCTAGGCAATACAATACCGTGGGATATGAGTGTCTTAAATCAGAAATCCCCGATCCATAAACCCGATTAAAACAAAAACCAGCCGTGAAACGGCTGGTCAGTAACCCTACCAGGGATCCCTTATATGAACGTATCTACGACGAGTGCCGCAAAGAGAAGCGCAAGGTATGTACTCGAATAACGGTACATCTTGTAGGCCAGCTGGTTTCCGCCCTGCCGCCATAGACGCCAGGCATAGAACACCAAGCCACCACCAAGAAGCAGTGCGGCAACGAAGTAGATCTGCCCGCCTAATCTTGCTAGAGGCAGAAGCAGCGTTAACGCGACAACCTGCACCGTGTACAGCATGATTTGCCAACGCGTCTCGCTTGCTCCATGGATCACCGGAAGCATCGGCACACCGGCACGCGCGTAATCCCTGCTCTTTAACAACGCCAGAGCCCAGAAATGCGGCGGTGTCCAGAAAAACACCAGCGCGAACAGGAAAAACGCCGGCATGCTGAGCTCACCCACCGCAGCCGCCCAGCCGACCAGTGGTGGAATCGCACCAGCTCCACCTCCGATGACAATGTTCTGAGTTGTTGTTGGCTTCAGAATCAGGCTGTAAAAAATTACATAGTAGACGATGCCAGCCAAGGCCAAGACCGCGCTAAGTAAGTTGACAAATATCGCCAAGGTGAAAAAACCACCCACACAAAGCAGCGTGCCAAATAAGATGACGTTGTTAGGGCGCATACGACCTTCCGGCAAAGGCCGCCGTTTCGTACGCGTCATTTTGCTATCGCGAATGCGATCGATGTACTGATTCAGCGCGCTGGCACCACCCGCTGAAAACGCGCCTCCGATCATCGTCCAGAGCAATGTGCTAGTGGACGGCATTCCACCGGCCGCCACAATCATCGCTGCCAGTGTCGTGACCAGCAGCAACGCGAGGACGATGGGCTTGGTAAGCATGACATAATCACGCAGAGCTCCACCTGACTGCAGGTCGTCCACAGCCAAAGATCGCTCCGTTCCCAGCGTGTTTCGATCCAACACCCAGGCAGAGGACTGCATCAGCAGAACAAGGGCAAGCGTGCTGGCGCTGAATAAAGGAGTGGCTTTACTTCCGATTGGAAGCACCCATCCCGTCCAGGCTACAAGGCCTGCGAGCCCCAAACCTAGTGCCAAACCATACAGCGTCAGAGTGCCTTTATGCTCTATGAGAGGCAGTTTCTCTGTGCCAAATGATCGCAGGTAGCTAATCCAGAGCCCCGCTCCCAGCAACGCGATTATGTAGTATGCAATTGGAGGAATGCTCTGGATGCTGAAAGAAACCGCAGCCGGAGTGCCCAGAATAGAAGCTGAGATCAGGATGAACTGTAAAAGGAGCAGGAAGGTAAATCCTGCTCCAAGCCAGAGGTAACGCTTCATCTTACGCTCCACCAGACTGCGGCTAGCTAACCGTTGCTAACAGTGCAAAAACCAGCAGCAGCAGCGCAGGAAAGATAAAGATTAATGTATAGAACCTGGAATCTCCACGCAGGTGCATGTAGAAAGCCGCAACCATACTCGCCTTGCCGAGTGACAGGACGAGGAAAACTGGTGTGGTGATCTGACGGGCGACA
>JASFLN010000038.1:0-9254 GCA_050118075.1 Anaerolineales bacterium | reverse complement strand
GGACGCGATCCGCGCCACAAACGTAGCGGGTGGCGAAGCCGGCGGAATCACCCAGCATATCTCCGCCTATCAGATCGAGCACAACGGTCGCACGATCACCTTTCTGGACACACCGGGTCACGCAGCCTTCACTGCAATGCGCGCCCGTGGAGCACAGGGTGCTGATATTGCCGTATTGGTCGTTGCCGCTGATGACGGGGTGATGCCGCAGACACGCGAAGCCATTGCGCATATTAAAGCCGCTCAGGTTCCAGTTCTGGTCGCGATGAACAAGATGGATCGCCCCAGCGCCAACCCGGACAAGGTGAAACAGGAGCTGGCCGACGCAGGGCTGATCCCCGATGAGTGGGAAGGCGACACGATGGTCGTGCCCGTCTCTGCCAAGGAGCAGGAGGGGCTCGAAGACCTGCTCGAGGCGATTACGCTGGTTGCCGACTCGACAGAAATCAAAGCTAACCCCGAAGGACGCGTGATTGGCACGGTGATTGAAGGTGAACTGGACCGCTCGCGCGGGGTGGTCGCTTCACTGCTCGTGCAGAACGGCACGCTTGAGTCGGGTGATACTCTGCTGGTGGGAATGGCGCATGGTAATGTGCGCGCGATGTTCGATTTCCAGGGCAATGCAGTCGAGAAGGCGACACCATCGATGCCAGTTTCGGTGCTCGGCCTTTCGGATGTCCCCAGGGCTGGTGAATTGTTCGTAGTCGTTGATAGCGATCGCGAGGCACGTGACATCGCAGAGGAGCGCGCCGAGGAAGCTGTTTCCGCCAGTCGCAAACCTGTGGCAGCTCAAACGCTGGAGCAGATCTTTGAGGCATTCCAGGCGGGTGAGGTGGCCGAGCTGCGATTGGTCGTGAAAGCCGATGTACAGGGTTCGCTGGAGCCGATCACCTCCTCCTTGGAGAATCTGAGCGCTGGCGAGATTAAAGTAAACATTCTGCACGCTGACACAGGCAATATCAGCAAGGACGATGTCATGCTTGCTGCGGCTTCTGGAGGTATCGTGATAGGTTTCAACGTTGCCGCGGAGCAGGGTGCCATGATGACTGCAGATGCAGAGGGGGTGGATATCCGCGTGTACGACATCATCTACCGCTTGACAGAGGATGTCGAAAAAGCGTTGAAGGGTATGCTCGAGCCTGAGATTCGAAAAGTTTCGCTTGGAAAAGCGCTCGTGCAAGCGGTATTCCGCATCCCGCGCGTTGGCAATATTGCCGGCTGCAGGGTGGCCGAAGGGGAGCTGCGGCGCAATGCCGATGCACTTGTGATCCGGGATGGCGAGGTCATCTTTGAAGGATCAGTCGCCTCTCTCAAGCATGAAAAAGATGATGTACGCGAGATCCGCGAGGGCTTTGAGTGCGGAATCGGGCTGCGTGGTTTTGATGACTTTGAAGAAGGGGACATCATCGAGTGCTTCACTGAAGAGACCGTACCCGTAATCTAAGGAACAGCAATGACGAGCAAAGCCCGCGCCAAACGTATTGGCGATCGGATTTTAGAAGAATTGGCTGTTGTCTTGCAGCGGGAGGTTGAAGACCCGCGTCTCTCTATGGTCACTGTGACCGGAGTGGATGTCGATCGTGAGCTGGCATACGCGACGATCTTTGTGTCTGCGTTAGGTGATGAAGATCGGCAGCAAGAGGTTCTTGAGGGTTTGAAACGTGCGCGCGGATTTCTGCGCAGCGCGCTCGCCGCCCGCATTCAGCTGCGGACGTTTCCGGAACTCCGCTTCCGTTGGGACGCGTCCTACCAACGGGGTGCACGTATTGAAGAGCTGCTTGATCAGCTGAAGACTGAAAAGAAAGAGGATCCACAGGTTGACACTGACTCAGAATGAGCTGGTTTCAGTCCAGCAGATGATTCAGGCGGCCAACACGATCGCGGTGGTCAGCCATGAACGCCCCGATGGTGATGCGATCGGCTCGTTGCTGGCGGTCGTGATTGCGTTCCAGCAGGCAGACAAGCAAGTGACAGCCCACCTCTTAGATGGTTTGCCAGGCCGTTATTCATTCCTGCCGGGGGCTGATTCTGTGCACGCAAAGCTTCCGGAAAACGCGGACCTGTGGATCTTTGTCGACGCTTCTGATGTTGATCGCTCAGGGTTCCCGTCGGAGCAGATTCCCGAGACGGTTGACATCCAGATCGATCACCATCCGACGAATACACGTTTTGCAAAATTCAATGTTGTCGATGATAAAGCGGCTTCGACCACTCAGATCCTTTACGATCTGCTCTCCACACTTGGCTTTGAGCTGACTCCCGAGGTTGCGACCAATTTACTTGTCGGCCTGGTCACCGATACAATTGGATTCAGAACGCATAATGTGACCCCCGAAGTGCTGGAGATCGCCGCAAATCTAATGCGTCACGGGGCCTCCATGGCGGAGATCTACGAGAAGGTATTGAGCGAACGCAGTTTTGTCAGCGTGCATTATTGGGGGAAGGGTCTAAATCGCCTCGAACGATCTAACGGGTTGGTTTGGGCCAGTCTGACCTTGAAAGACCGCAGTGAGGTTGGCTACCCCGGGTCTGATGATGCTGACCTGGTCAATATCCTGTCGAGCATCGAGGGGGCTCATATTGCCCTGGTCTTTGTCGAGCAGTCACAGACCTCCGTGAAGGTCAGCTGGCGCTCATCCCCGGAGTATGACGTCTCAAAAACCGCGTTTTCATTTGGCGGTGGTGGGCATAAGCAAGCTGCTGGAGCGACAATTGAGGGGACCTTGGCGGAGGTCCAGGCACAAGTTCTGGCTGCTACGGAGATGCTGCTCGCTCCGCAGGAGGCATAGTATGAAGGCATTCGGACTTATCACGGTTGATAAGCCGGTCGGTCCGACCTCACATAAAGTTGTCAGCGTGGTGCGGAAAAGTACGGGTGTTCGCAAGGTCGGACACGCTGGAACTTTGGATCCCCGCGCATCAGGGGTGCTGGTGCTCTGCCTCGGCTCCGCCACACGGTTGAGCGAGTTTCTTTCTACTGCAAGCAAACGCTACGAAGCCGTCGTTCGCTTCGGTTCGAGCACGGAGACCTATGACGCCGAGGGTGATTTCGTTCATGTCACCGGTGCTGCTCCCAGCTTGAACGATATCCAGGAGCTCTTGCCGATGTTTCGCGGCGATATCGAACAGGTTCCCCCTGCCTACAGTGCAATCAAAGTACAGGGACGAAAGGCCTACGAACTGGCTCGTTCCGGTGAAGATGTCGAATTGGAAGCCCGTGAGGTGACCATCTATAAGCTGGGTATTATGGACTATAACCCGCCCGACCTTGTGCTTGATATTGAGTGTTCTGCGGGTACATACATCCGATCGATTGCGAACGATCTGGGTGAAGCGCTGAGCACAGGTGCTCACCTGGCAAACCTTCGCCGCACCAAGGCGGGCCCATTTACACTCGATGATTGTATATCATTGACGCAGCTGGAAATGGCAATCAGTGCGGGTAATTGGCAGCAGTATGTTCGGCCAGCGGTGGAGGCTCTACCCGAACTTCCAAAAGTCAAAGTCTCCGGCGAAGAACTCAAGCGCGTGACGCATGGCAACCGGATTCCTATTGGGGACGTAAGCGCCGATATGGCCAGCGCAATAGGGCCGGATGGTGATATCGTTGCAATTCTTGAAGCAGTTAAAGACAGGACGCTCTGGCACCCGCGTAAGGTATTCTCCCGGTAACCACATCAATGCAGCACATTCGCGACCTTAATGACTTTCAACTTGAACGGTGTGACCTCACTATCGGCTCGTTTGATGGCGTTCATGTAGGGCATCAGGCGATTATCAAGAAGATGGTTGCGCACGCCAGGCAGAATGGAAACCCAGCCGTTGTGCTGACGTTTTTCCCGCACCCGTCGGTTGTGCTGCGCGGCCGCATGCCTGCTTTCTACATTTCCCGACCGGAGGAAAAAGCTGAACTTCTCGCCAAGCTGGGGGTTGATTACGTCATCACACAGTCATTCGATGAGGAACTATCCAGGGTTCCGGCAGAGAAATTTGTGCAACGTCTACTGCAGCAGTTGAATTTCAATGATCTCTGGATTGGAGAGGATTTCGCGCTTGGTCACGATCGGGTTGGTGACCGGCTGTTCCTTACCGAGCAGGGCCAAGCGTTGGGGTTTCAAGTGCATGTTGTTGCACCGGTTTTTTTGGGTGGCGAGGTGGTCAGCTCAACGCGGGTGCGTGAAGCGCTGCGTTCGGGGGATGTTGCCCGAGTGGAATCTTATCTTGGACGACCCTTTACACTGCCAGGAAAAGTTGTCTCTGGAGCCGGACGCGGCAAAGGATTGGGCATCCCTACTGCAAATCTCGAAATATGGGAACAGAGAGCCTACCCACGCTCGGGGGTGTATGCCAGCTTCGCCAGAATTCAAGGTGATCCAGAGCGCTGGAAGACGGTGACCAACATTGGTATCCGCCCGACATTTGAAAACAGCCGGTCCGAAGCGGTCGTTGAAACACACTTGCTTGATTTCAAGGGCGATCTTTATGGAAGCGAGATGGAACTGGAATTCATCGCTCGACTGCGAGATGAACGCAAATTTGAAAACGCGGAGGCTTTGTTAGCCCGGATATCTCGAGATATCCACCGGGCGCATGCAATCCTTGATGCAAGGCTGGAGGTTGATGATGACGCAGGGATTTGAACGCGATATCTATTTACTGCGCCCGAAAAAACTGAGCCCGGAGACGATTGCGGTGACCTTTGCGAAAACCTCGCGTTCACCGCTTTCTTTCCGAGAGATCGCAGACGAGTTGAGCGATGAGCAATCGTCCGAATTCCATGAAAAATGGGTCGTCGGTTATGGGCACGCCTCCGTGGCTGAACACGCTGTTCTGCATATCGCATTTGAGAACGTCTCTCGTCTGGCTATCGAAAGCATTGAATCTAATCGACTGGCATCCTACACAGAGAAATCAACTCGCTACCAGAAGTGGGATCTGAAGGGCTATTACATCCCCGAGGAAGTGCGCGGCAGCTCCTACGAATCACTTTATGTCCACACCTGCGACGCGCTCTTTCAAGCTTATCAAGATTCGCTGGATCCGGTAAAGACGGTTGTCAAGGACTTGCACCCACAGCGAGAAGGAGAGAGTGAGGCACGTTGGGATGGTCGCATTCGTTCCGAATACGTCGACGCCTGCCGGTTTTTGCTTCCGGCTGCTGCGTTGGCGAACGTTGGTATGACCGCAAACGCGCGCACATTCGAGCATGCTATTCGAAAGATGCTCTCACACCCTCTTGAAGAAGTCCGCTCCATTGGTGAGCAAGTGAAATCTGTCGCTCGGCAGGAGACACCTACGCTGGTCAAATACGCCGATAAAATCGACTATCTTATCGAAACAGAAAACGAACTCGAAAAGATCGCTCAGGATCTTCCCTTGGGGGGACAGCCTGAGATGCTTGACCTGATTTCGTTTGACGAAAATGCTGAGGATCGGGTACTGGCGGCTGCCCTGTACGCCAACAGCGGCACATCATTCCAAACTGTCCTTGGTCATGTGCAATCTCTTGATGCGCAGGCCAAAAAAACGCTGGTGCAAAAACTCTTGAGCCGTCTGGGACCATTCGATGTGCCTCTGCGCGCCGTGGAACATGCAGTCTACACATTCGACTCGATCATGGATCAGGGTGCATACTTCGAATTAAAACGGCATCGTATGATGACACAAACACCACAAAGACTGCGCGCCGATTTAGGCTACGCGGTTCCTCGAAAGATCACACAGGCCGGTTTTGAGGAACGCTACAGGGGAGTGATGGAGAAGGCTGCGGAGGCGTATCGGCAATTAGCAGATTGGAACCCCCACGTGGCGGCTTATGTCGTACCAAACGGCTTCAACCGTCGGGTGTTAATGACGCTTAACTTGCGGGAGGTGTTCCATTTCTGTGAACTCCGCGCGGAAAAGAATGCACACTTTTCAATCCGCAGGATTGCAATGCGCATGGCTGAGATGGTGCAATCAGTCCACCCATTGCTTGCTGACTATCTGCGCATGCCAGATGGTGAAACATGGCGGTCTGTTGAGGAACAAAACTTCACGCAGGTCTGAGGATCTGCAGCTATAAATATTCCCAGTGGATTAGTAAGCTGAAGGTGAGCGCGAATTGTGCGATGTGGTAAGTGAACATCGTCAAGAGACGGGCGCGTCTTATCGGATGGACAAAGCGATCCCAGGCGAGGATGCTGTCGGACAGGAAAAACGCCACTCCGCCCAATGCTGCCAGACCGGCGCTTAAAGGGGTCCATCCAGGTCGGTAAAGAGTTGAAGTGGCTGACCAGAACATCAACCCCAAAAACAAACCATAGATCATGACGGGAATAACAAGCTGACTGCGTTGGGTGCTTTTCAGCGCGCTCACGATCGAACCGATAACCGGGACGGCGATCAAAGCGATGGCGATCACTATCAAAATCGTGGCAGTATTCAGGTTCAATCCCTCGCGGTTGAAGACAACGATATATGCAATCTGCGCCAACAGGAACGCTACGAGTCCCTTAATAAACTGATCCTTCGGAAGCATCAAGAAGATGTCACCACCCAGCGAAAAAAGCAATCCAAGTCCGAATACGATTGCCCACCATTGAGGTGGAGAGGCAAGCTGTAAAACATAGGCGACCAGCAGCGTTATGAGCGTCGCAGGTTTTGCGAAGTATTCTATCTGCTTGTTCGATACCGCCACAGCATACCAATTGAGCACTGCGAACAAGCCTGCAATGATGAAAAGCCAGCTCATGTTGCTTTCTCCTGATCCTTGATCCGTCGGCTCCGGATCCAAAGGGTACCTCCGATAATCGCGATCGTGGCAAATAAGAACCATTGGATCGCGTATCCGAGGTGTGGTCCTTCGTCCAACTCGATGCGTGGATCAGGTTGCGGCATGGCCGGTCCGTCTTCCAGGCGCACGGTTTGAACGAGGATAAGTGGGGCAATCGGGTACTCTATTTGTCTCTGGATGAGATCAACGGTGGGGAAACGCCAGGTTTGCAACGGCGGATCGCCAGGCTCAGGTGCCGGATCGGCAAGAAATGACCAATCCGGCTGCTCAACTGAGGGGGCAAGGATACCGGTGATCTCAACGATGCCTGACATATCATATGGGGCCAGGTTCCCTTCGATTCCAGCCTCAAAGGGTATCCAGCCCCGGTCGACGAGAATCGCGCCAGGGGATTGTTTGAAGCGCAGCGGCGTGATCAGGTGAAAACCTGGTTGACCGTCCAGAGATTGATTTTCTAACATGATTTGGTTTTGAGGGTCGAACTCACCGACTGCATATGCGGGTTGATATGTATAATCTGGCGCAATATCCGCAGACGTCACCTCGACAGCAGGCTGATCCATCCTTTCCAAGATGTGTTGAATTTCAGTCCGCCGCTGATCGAGGCGATCGAGCTGCCAGAAGCCAAGCCGTATACACACTATCGTGACCGCGACAATCAGCAGGATAAATGACCAGTCGCGTTTGCGGAGCACACTCATCTCAGGCTTCGTCCTCAGTGTTATCGTAGCGATCACGAATGCGTCCGGCCATCGCCCGGGCCCGCTCCGGGGCTTTACCGACGTAATATCTTGCCTCGAGCAGTTCTCGTATCCGGCCAGGCTGCAGGAATTTGAGGAAGGCGGGATCCTGTGCGAGCTGGTCTCTCAGCGGGTTGATCTGGCCTGCTTGTACTGCAGACCAGGCTTTGAGGCTGTGCTGACGGAGCTGTTCGTGCATCGCTTGGCGGTCAGCGCCTTCAAGTACGAGTGCAGTGAGCAGGCGTTCGATCGCGGCGAATGGACCGTATCGTTCAAGCTGTTCTTGGATACCTTGTTCATCGACGGTGAGCTCGCTTAAGATCACATGGGCAGTGTGGACGATCTCGTCGCATCCAAGGAATGCTTCCGGTATCACCTCGCGCCGGTTGGCTGAATCATCCAGAGTGCGCTCCAGACCGGCCTGGGCAGCGTTCTCCCACACGGGAGTCTGTGCCGAAAAAACGGTGCGTGCCAAGGAGCAAATCTTCTCCGCTTTGATTGGATTGCGTTTAAAAGGCATCGCGCTTGAACCGACTTGTTTTTCGCCGAAACCTTCCCTGACAGCTGGAAAGCCCGGGGATTGCATGAGCCTCAAGTCAAACGCAAATTTGTGGAACGAACCCGCAAGGCTTGCCAACGCGCTGAGCAGCTTGAAGTCCTGGATGCGTGGGTAGGTTTGTGAGCTGATGATAAAAGCCTCCAGGCCGAGTCGCTGCATCACGGTCGCCTCCAGCATCTCGGGTGTGACTTCATTGCCATCTAACATGTCCACAAATGGGCCGGAGGTGCCTACTGCGCCGCGGATCCCTTTGCCTCGTAGCGATTGTCTCAAGCGGATGAGATTTTCGGTGTGTTCAAAAATATCCTGGGCATATGCGCTGAACCTGTAGCCGAGAGTGGTTGGCTCGGCTGGTTGAAGGTGTGTGAAACCCATCACCGCCGTGTCTGCGTGCTGATCGATGAAATCGGCAAACGAGAGTAAAACGGCTCTTAGCTTCTCGATTAAGATCGCTAACGCAGCTTTCTGACGCACAACTTCGGCATTGTCCTGCACATCAGCGGAGGTCAATCCCCAGTGCAGGATTGCGCCGCCCTCTTGAGATTGTTCAGCAAATGCCTTGAGCTCCGCCATCAAATCATGGCCGATCTCTTCTTCAATCTCCAGTGCACGCGCGATGTCAACCTTGTCTGCGTTCGCCCGGATGTCGTCCAGTTGTTCAGGCGAGACCAATCCGGCTGCAGCCTGGGCTTCCGCAACGGCTACCCAAACCCTTCGCCACACCCTGCGTTTACTCCGCTCGGACCAAATGGCGCGCATCTCGGATGAACCGTATCGGATGCTATAAGGAGATTGATAAGTCATAGACTGGAGTCCCTGTTCGCTGCAGGATCACTCATCCTGCTACCCATCGAAATCGCCTAAACGTTGCAGCGCAAGCTCGCGGTATTCGGGCTCTGTTTCATATCCGATGAAATGCCGGTTGGCGCGTTTCGCCGCCAGACAGGTCGTTCCTGATCCAGCAAATGGATCAAGAACCACATCCTGCTTAAAAGTATAGAGTTGGATCAGGCGGCGGGGAAGCTCCTCGGGAAATGGGGCAGGATGGCCGATCTGACGCGCAGATACAGCAGGAAACGACCAAATCGATTTTGTCCATTCCAGAAAATCATCACGTTCGATCGTATTTTCCGCTTCTTCACGTTCCCGGCGAAAGGTTTCCTTCGAGAACACGAGGATG
>JASFLN010000037.1:0-9276 GCA_050118075.1 Anaerolineales bacterium | reverse complement strand
GATGATTCGGAAAGTGAACAGGTTGCTGTCGTAGCCTGTGTACAGTTTGAGGTGCAAGATTTCCCCGAATTTTTCGTGGATCTCAGGCGACTTTGTAGTATGCTGGAGTTGGCAGGTGGGCGCTAGTTTGCGCCGTCGCCGTTGGTAGAATCCTTGAAGGAAGGCATTGAAGACGGGCATCTCATGGAAGATCTCGAAATGGTCTGCTACTTGAAAAGCAAATGACATTGATTGAGCCTTTGAAGAAATTGATACGAATCGTTACCCGTGAGAAGCAGAACGAATCCGTCTCTCCGGAATACTCTTATCGGATCTTTTGGACAAGAGAAGCGCTGAGCTGGACGATCGATGAGCGAGCGCTCATCATGCGAGAGGTGGAGCAAATTATCCGCCGGAATGACTTCGAAGCGAATGCGTACATTCGACGCTATCCATTGGATACGTATGGCGGAAAAAACCACGCTGGGGCGAGCATCCTGGTCTTACATGAGGTCTTGTTAAATTTTGATCGTATCGAAAGTTCAGGAGGTCTAGAATGATGAGTGAAGCCGACTTAAACACCGAGACGATCGCCGAAACGTCAAATTTCATCCTGTGGAAAGCGGATGAACCAGATGGCGAGACGACCTACCACCTGGAATTAGGGACAGTCACCGTCCATTTCTTTCAGGAGGAATGGGAAGAATTTATTGAATTGATCAAAGCACTATAGCTTGCATCTCTCCCTCCAAAGTTTTCGAACAACCATTGCGCTCTTCAACGCGCAAACGGCGCGAGCTGTGTGGATTTGTGTAACCCGTACGCCCATGCTATGATTTCCGGTCACAATTTTTTCATTGGTAAAGAGTATGCCTCAACGTAAAGAACTGATCACCTGGGATGAGGTTGGCAAGTTGATCGATCACCTCATCCCTCAATTTCATACTGAGTTTGACGCCATGGTTATCATCACTCGTGGGGGGATCATCCCCGGGGGTCTGCTGTGTGAAGCGCTGGATATCGAAGATGTGCTTACGGCTGCAGTTGATTTTCCTTTGGAAGCACAGCGTGATTTATCCAAGCTGTTTGCATGGCCACAATTTATCCAGTTTCCCGATGACGATCAAGTGATCGACCGAAATCTGTTGATCGTGGATGATGTCTGGGGTTCAGGCCGCACAATCACAGCCGTGCGCAGTCGCGTGGCTGGCGCAGGGGGGTTCCCGTACACCTGCGTGTTGCACTACAACCCCTATCGCAATCTATTTGGAAAGCTAAGACCTGATTATTATGCGGCATTGACAGACGCTTACATCATTTATCCCTGGGAAGTAGATGAAGGGCCTGATCGAGTCTTGCTCGACGAACCGGATTGAGCCACATTCTGGCTTTGATTGACAATGAATTTCGTGCTAAGTATAATGATTCTACGTTCGTAGGCAGGTGTACCAGGGTGTTCGTACGAATTTTCTTTAGTAGAGGAGTACGCCGAAACGAGTAGATCCGATACACGTACATATCGTCGGATAGCTTCGAAAGCCTGGTCGGCCTGCGAATGTGGCGGCCAGGATTTTTTTATGCGGGGGCGGTGATGGCTGAATCAGGGGAAGATCTCGAAGCGTTGCTCGCAGAAGAGGAACCGCTGGATATGCCAGAGCGGGGACATCTTCTTGAAGGTTCTGTCCTAGCCGTAGATTCGGGTGGCCTCATCGTCGATCTTGGATTAAAAAGAGACGGCGTCGTGCCCCGATCGGACCTTGACAAATTAATCGCGAATGGTTGGGAAGTCAGCTCAGGGGATGAGATTTCGGTCATGGTTGTCGATCCTGAGGATCGTGAAGGAAACCTGATCGTATCTGTCGCCCAGGCAGAGGAAAGCTCCGATTGGGTCGAAGCCCGTCGCCGCATGGAATCCGATGAGATCTTCGAAGCCAAACCCAGCGGTTTCAACCAGGGTGGCCTATTGATCCCGTTTGGACGACTTTCCGGGTTTATGCCTGCCTCCCACTTGAGCGCAATGCCGCGCGGACTCAGCGGAGAAGAGCGGCCAGATTGGCTTAAAAGCATGGTGGGCACGGACCTTCCGATGAAGGTCATCGAGGTGGACCCACAACGACGGCGCTTGATCTTCTCCGAACGTAAGGCGATCCGCCAATGGCGCAAAGAGCAAAAGGCTGAGGTCATTGATACACTGGAAGAGGGCCAGCTCTTAAAGGGGGTTGTGACCAGTCTGCGTGAGTTCGGAGCATTCGTCGATATCGGAGGCGCCGACGGGTTGGTGCACATCTCCGAAATGGCGTGGACGCGGGTTGAAAATCCCGCCGACGTGGTGCAGGTGGGTGATGAGGTTGAAACGCTCGTCATCCATTTAGACAAAGACAGTAACCGCATCGGTTTGAGTCTAAAACAACTGAAACCGAGTCCGTGGGTTGACGCAGCCGATAAATATAAGACCGGACAGCTGCTCGAAGGGGAGGTGACGGTTTTATCCTCCTCGGGCGCGTTCATCCGCGTTGCGGAAAACCTGGAGGGCCTGACTAAACTCCAGGAGACTGAACATTTACCAAATCCCGGTGACCGTGTACAGGTGAAGGTCATCGATTTTGATCCTGAGCATGAAAGGCTCGACCTCGAGCTTGTGCAGTGAAGTCCTTCAAAGCACCTTGCTCGTGCGGAAGGAGGTGAGATTACATGCCGACAGTTAAATTGCGACCCAATGAATCCCAGGAACAACTCCTGAAGCGCTTTCGAAAGAAGGTGGCTAAGAGCGGCGTTCTGAGCACGGTTCGGCGAAAGCGCTGGTTCGTTTCGAAGAGCGAACTGCGCCGTATTCAGCGCAAGAAAGCCATTCGAAGGTTGAAACGACGCCAGAGAAAAGGGCGTTGACGCTGAAGTTAGTTACGTATGGCTCCGGTCAATGACCGGGGTCCAGGCCCGGAGGGTTGGATGGCCAAAAAAGAAGAAAAAATTGTAATGGAAGGTACCGTTGTGGAAGCACTGCCCGGAACACAATTCCGGGTCGAGCTTGACAACGAGCACGAAGTGCTGGCGTATCTTTCAGGAAAAATGAGGCGCTATTACATTCGCATCCTATTAGGGGATCGGGTGCGTGTGGAGCTCTCACCGTACGATCTATCGCGCGGTCGGATTACCTATCGCTACCGGAAACAGACGTCCCGCAGCGAGAGCTAGTCCCGGTCTAACCTCCGGAATTATCTGGTAACCCTGAACTGCCCCTACCTGGGGGCAGTTCTTTTTTCTTAAAAACCACTGCTCTCCAATCCTTCTCAGCGCGTATACCAAGCAGATCGAGATCATGCGATTCTGATGCATCAAATATTGGATCCATCTGATCATGTAGGATCCCCGAAAGTATGAGTTTCGCTCCGGGCACCAGCAGTCGGCTGAGCCCCTGATGGATCAGTTCCACGAGGGTTTTTGTTAATATGTTGGCGACGACGATATCGCCAGGGGCAAAGGATTTGGGATCGTCCGAGAAGAATTCGTCAAGCGAGCCTGAGTACACATGGATATGCTCGGAAACACGATTGCGTTTGGCATTATCCACAGTGGATTCCAGGGCGGTGGGGTCAATATCTATGGCGATGACCTCTTCAGCCCCTAATAATACGCTGGCAATGCTAAGAATCCCCGATCCACAACCCACATCAAAAACGCGATCGCCTTTGCGCACGTAATTCTCAAGCTCCTCGATGCATAGCCGTGTGGTGGGATGCGTGCCGGTGCCAAAGGCCATCCCGGGTTCGAGGATCAGTGGACGGCGCCTGCTGTTGGGCGGCTCATACCAGCTGGGGACAATCAGCAACCGATCACCGACGGGCATCGGATGGTAGTGCTGACGCCACTGTTCGGTCCAATCTTGCTGCTGTACATGTCGATAGGATGGTTCTGGAAAATCCATGATCTGGCGCAGATGCCAGAGATCGTTTTCGATCTGTTTTCTCAACGCGCCTTCACTGCCGTCAAGGGCCAGGTAGCCGCGCACAATTACCTGATTTGATTCAGTTTGCTGACCTTCTTCGTCGATCTTGAGTTCCGTAGCGAGGCCGTGTTGGATATGGCGGCTGAGGACGTCGGAGACTGCTTCAGCCAACTCACCGTCGACGGTGAGGGAAATTTCCAACCAGTTCAATCAGCTAATCCCCCCAGCAGATCCTTCAGCGAATCTAGGAACGATCTTTCTTGAACCTTGACTTCAGTACCCAGCGTCTCGGCGAGACCTTCCAGCAGCTCGCGCTGCTTGCTGTCCACACTGCGGGGGATATCCACCGACACCACAACAAGTTGATCACCTCGGCCGTTGCGGTTCAAATGCGGGATGCCTTTGGTGCGCATTTTGATGACTTTGCCGGGTTGCGTTCCCGGGGGGATGCTGAGTGTTTCCTCGCCATCCAGTGTGGGCACCTTGATGTCTGCCCCGAGGCTCGCCTGGGCGATGTTGACCGCCAGGTCAAGCAGCACGTCGTCGTTCTTCCGGCGGAAGTAGCGGTGGGGTTTAACATGTACGATCACGTACATGTTGCCTTTCGGACCTCCATTGACGCCTGGTTCACCTTCGCCTGCAAGGCGAATTTGTGTCCCGTTGTCGACGCCGGCAGGAATGGGGATTGTTTTCGTGACCTGTTTTCTCTCCAGCCCACGACCGTTGCAGTTCTTACACGGTGTCGAGATCGTCTCGCCGCGGCCGCCACAGGAAGGGCAGGTGCTCACGTTAACCATCGATCCTAGGAAAGTCTGACGGACTTGACGCACCTCACCGGATCCATTGCACATGTTGCAACGTACTGGGGTTGTTCCTGGTTCCGCGCCAACCCCTTTGCACACCGAGCACACTTCCTGGCGACTGAATTGAATCTCCTTCTCGGCACCGAATGCGGCTTCTTTGAATTCCAGGGTGATGTCATAGCGCAGATCTGCACCACGCCGGGGTGCGTTGCGTGCCCGGTGGCCCCCCATGCCGAACCCAAAGAATTCTTCGAAGATATCACCGAATCCGAAATCAAAATCAAAGTTCATGCCTTTCAGGCCGGCATGCCCGAAGCGGTCATAAGCAGATCGCCGCTCCTCATCCGAGAGAACGGCGTAAGCCTCGTTGATTTCCTTAAAGTGCTCTTCCGCTCCGTCTTCTTTATTGACGTCTGGGTGATATTGTTTGGCCAGGCGTCGATACGCGCTGCGGATCTCGCCATTGGTAGCCGAGCGCGCGATTCCTAATACCTCGTAATAATCTCGTTTTTCAGTCATAAACCCGTAAAGAGGATGCACATTTTTGATGCACATCCATACCTATCGCACCATTCCCTTTTGCTTCATTCTTCCTTAAATTCCCCATCAACAACATCTTCATCGTCGACCGGCCCGGTTCCGCCTACCTGTCCTTCAGTTCCAGTTTCGTGGATACCTGTGCCAGCTTGTTCGATGGCGGACATGAGGTCATTCACACGCCGCTCGAGTTCTTCTTCGGTTGCGTCCGTTTCAATGCCATCGCGCACACTTTGCGCTTTAGCTTCGATCTCGCTCTTGGTGTCGATGGATAATTTCTCGCCATATTCCTTCAGCATTTTTTCGGCTGTGTATACGGACTGGTCTGCCCGATTGCGAATCTCCGCCTGTTCCTTGCGGTGGCGGTCTTCATCGGCATAAGCCTCGGCTTCTTCACGCATACGCTCGACTTCGTTTTCGGAAAGACCGGAAGAAGCGTGAATGGTGATTTCCTGACTCTTGCCAGTCGCCTTATCGGTCGCATTGACCTTCAAGATGCCATCGGCGTCGATGTCGAAGGTCACCTCGATCTGGGGCACGCCACGTGGTGCTGGGGGGATACCCTCCAGTGTGAATCGCCCGAGCGATTTATTATCAATTGCCATCGGGCGTTCTCCCTGCACAACATGGATCTCGACCTCCGATTGATTATCAGAAGCGGTGGAGAACACCTGGCTCTTGCGGGTGGGGATCGTTGTGTTGCGTTCGATCAGGGCTGTCGCCACACCACCCAGGGTTTCGATGGAGAGTGTAAGCGGGGTGACATCGAGCAAGAGGATGTCCTTGACCTCGCCGCCGAGCACACCAGCCTGGATGGCTGCGCCCACGGCGACAACTTCGTCAGGGTTGACGCCTTTATGCGGTTCGCGTTCGAAGATTTTTCGCACCGATTCCTGTACTGCAGGCATACGCGTCATGCCGCCGACAAGGATGACATCATCGATCTCGTCAGGGGTCAGGTTGGCATCTTCCAATGCTCGCTTGCAGGGTCCGATCGAGCGCTCAATAAGATCTTCGGTAAGCTGTTCGAGCTTGGCACGCGTCAGCGTGATGTTCAGGTGCTTGGGGCCGTCCGAGTCAGCCGTGATGAAGGGAAGATTGATCTCGGTTTGTGTCACTGTGGACAGTTCAATCTTGGCTTTCTCGGCAGCTTCCTTCAGACGCTGCAAAGCCTGGCGATCGCTGCGCAGATCGATGCCCTGCTCCTTCTGGAACTCCATTGCAATGTAATCGATGATGCGCTGGTCGAAATCATCTCCACCAAGGAACGTATCACCGTTGGTCGATTTAACCTCGAAGACGCCGTCACCAACATCCAGAATTGAGATGTCAAAAGTGCCACCGCCGAGGTCGTACACTGCAATCGTCTTATCGGTCTTCTTATCCAGACCGTATGCCAGAGAGGAGGCTGTCGGCTCATTGATGATGCGCAACACCTCTAATCCTGCGATCTTGCCTGCGTCTTTGGTGGCGTTGCGTTGAGTGTCATTGAAGTAGGCTGGCACGGTGATGACTGCCTGTGTGATGCTCTCGCCTGTGTAGGCCTCCGCATCCGCTTTCAACTTTGCAAGGATCATCGCGGAGATCTCAGGAGGGGCGTATTCCTTTCCGCCCAGCGCAACGCGCACATCGCCATTCGGGGCTTCACTGACCTCATAGGGGGTAAGCTCAAGCGCCTTGTTGACCTCCGGGTCATCGAATTTTCGACCCATAAAGCGCTTGATCGAAAAGATCGTGTTTTCGGGATTGACGATCGCCTGACGGCGTGCAACTTGACCGACCATCCTCTCACCCGACTTGGGATTTTGTGCCACAACCGAAGGCACCAGGCGACCACCCTCGGAGGAGGGAATGACCGTTGGCTCACCGCCTTCCATGATGGCGACAACTGAGTTTGTCGTGCCCAGATCAATGCCGATGATTCGTCCCATGACTGTTTGCTCCTGAGTCCTTACTTCGCCACACGGACCATTGCAGGCCGCAACACGCGGTCGTCAAGCTTGTAGCCGCGCTGTGTGACTTCGATAACTGAGCCTTCTTCGAATTCGTCGCTGTCTTCGTATGAAATCGCTTCATGGATGTTCGGGTCGAAGCGCAAACCCTCTTCCTCAATGGTTTGCACACCCTCGGCTTCAAGGATCGACCGGAATTTGTTGTAGATCAGATCTACACCGGCAACCCACTCCTTGCAGGCATCGTTTTCAGGTGCCTTTTCCAGAGCGCGTTCGAGGTCATCCATCACGCCGAGGTAGCGGGTGATGATCTCCCCAGTGATCCGTTCGCGCGCGCTTTCACGTTCGCGCTCGATGCGTTTCTTATAATTAGCGAACTCTGCACGCGCGCGCTGCCAACCATCCAGATATTCATCCGCCTCCGTCTGCAGTCTCTCGATCATCTGCTCGGGGCTCTCGTCTACCTGTGGTTCTTCATGGTTTTCGCCCTCTTCGGGCGAAGCTTCTTGATCCTCAACAGGATCTTCGAGCTGTGCTTGTTCTTCTGGATCTATCGCTTCGTTTTTTTCGTTCACGTCTTTACCTCTTGTTCGATGAAATCATTGGTGGTCAGCCAGCGTATGTTTCGATAACCAGATCACTGAGCAAACCGGCGACATAGCGGACCGCAGAGATGGTTCGGCCGTATGACATACGCGTCGGTCCGAGTACGCCGATTGCACCCGTGGCAAAACCGGGAGCGCCGTAGCGGGAGATCACCATCGAGCAGTCCCTCAGCTCGTCCCAATCACCCTCACCACCGATCACAACCTGAATGCCGCCGATGGTAGGGCTGAGCACTGCCGCGAGTACCTCCTCCAGATAGGAGCGTTCTTCCAGGAGCCGTAGGGCATTCCTGGCTATGCTGGAGTCGGCAAACTCAGGCTGGGCGAGTACATTGGCAATTCCGTCGTGATACATGTCGCCGGTCCAGAGTGCGTCCGCGCGTTCCATCATCTCCGCAACCAGGCGGATCACATCCCTGGTCAGCCCGCTGAACTGATCGATCTGTTTCTGGACGGCTGCCGTAGATTTGCCCTGGCAGGAGTTAGTGATCGTCGCAGCTTCGGACGCAAGTTGGGGCTGATCGTGATGTTCTTTTAGTGTGAGCATCTGCTGGCGGATGTCCCCGCCTTCCAGCACGAGAACGAGCAGCACCTGGCGTCCGGCCGTCGAGATTAATTCGACATGCTTGAAGACTGCCCGTTCCGGACGGGGAGTCGTGACGACCGAGGCCACCTTGGATTGCTGAGCCAGGATTGAAGCCGAAAGCCGCACCCATTGCTCAACGTCTGCAGGAATCTGGTGGAACTGATGGCTGATCAAACGTTTTTCGGCATTGGGTAACTCGGTGTCGCCCAGGATTTGACGCACAAAATAGCGATAGCCCGATTCGGTAGGTACTCGACCAGCGGAAGTGTGCGGCTGGCGCAGGTAGCCATCATCGGTCAGCGCCGCCATTTCGTTGCGTACAGTAGCCGAACTGACATCCAGTTTGTAACGTTGAACCAGCCGGTTAGATCCCACCGGCTGGGCGGATTCGGTATATTCGCGCACAATTAGAGCCAGGATGCTCTCCTGACGATCCGTCAGTGACATGTCCACCTTCGCAAAGTTAGCACTCTCAATCCGAGAGTGCTAAAATCAGAGTTAATGATGATACCATAAGCGCAAATTGAGCGTCAAGCTGGCCCTGGTCCTACTTAGCTAACGGGTCGTTGTGGCTTACCTGCATTAGGCTTGGAGCCCGGGGCAGGACGCTGGACAATTCGTTGCGCGCCAGGTTGCGTCCCGGGGTTGACAATCTCAAAAGCGGTCGGTACCATCCCTGAACGCATTCATTTTTAGCTGAGGTGGTTGCAATGGCAGACATGATCGAGTTAAACGATGAAATCTTCGAGGAAGAAGTCGTCAATCAAAACGGTGTTGTGTTGGTTGACTTTGGTGCGGAATGGTGTCATCCCTGTAAGCAGTTAGACCCTGTTGTCGAGGAGCTTGCGGAGCAGTGGGGTGAAAAAGTGAA
>JASFLN010000036.1:0-9293 GCA_050118075.1 Anaerolineales bacterium | reverse complement strand
CAAGCTTCAGCAGGTCTTTTCCACTCAGGCGCGTGTTTTCATATCGACTTCGTCTGGCACGGGGCTTCAAGAAGCTGCTATGCGTAACTGTGTTTCAGAGCACGTGCTGGTGGCTGTTTGCGGAGCCTTTGGTGAGCGCTGGTTTCAAGTCGCCGTGGATAACGGACTGACCGCTGACCGCCTCGATGTTGAATGGGGGAAGCCGATCACACCCGAACAGGTGGAGGCCGAGCTAAAGACTGGGGAGTATGACACCCTGGCGATCGTGCATAATGAAACCTCTACCGGGGTCCAAAATCCGGTCGCCGAGATTGCCAGGACGGCACGCCAGATCAATCCAGATATCGTCATCCTTGTCGATGCGGTTTCATCTGCAGGCGGGGTGCAAATAAAAACCGATGATTGGGACCTGGATGTCGTGCTCACCTCCAGTCAAAAATGCTTCGCTCTCCCGCCCGGACTGTCTTTCGCAGCGGTAAGCGAGCGTGCATTGAAGCGCGCCGAGCAGGTCGAACACCGCGGCTGGTATTTCGATTTCCTGCGCCTTCAGCGTTACCACGAACGCTCGATGACCCCGGCGACACCGGCTATATCGTTGCTTTTCGCCCTCGACACACAGCTTGACCGTATGCTCGCCGAGGGGCTTTCTAATCGATACCGCCGCCACCAGGCCCTGGCCGAATACACCCGTGCTTGGGGCGCGGAAAATTTTACCCTCTTCGCTCAGGAAGGTTTTCGCTCCAATACCGTGACCACGATCACTAACATTCATGCGATCGATGTTCCGGCCATGAACCAGTACTTAACCGCCAAAGGCATGCAGCTCGCGAATGGCTATGGTCCGCTCAAAGACAAGACCTTCCGGATTGGCCACATGGGCGAGACTTCGATGGAAGAACTTAAGCACCTCACACAGCATATCGAAAGTTTTATGCAAGGCCAGGATAACTAATACGGTGGGCCAAATCGAACACGGATCCAATAAAATGAACGAGATTTTTGAATTACAGCTGACTGGAATGGCTTATGGAGGCGAGGCATTTGGCAGGGATGACGATGGGCGTATGGTCTTTGTACCCTTCACTCTGCCCGGGGAGCTCGTACGCGTCCGCATCCAGGAAGAGCACAAACGCTGGGCAAGAGCTTATCCACAAGAAATTCTTGAGTCTTCAAGCTTACGCATCACGCCGCGCTGTAAGCATTTTGGTGTTTGTGGTGGGTGTCATTATCAACACATCGCATACGAAGAGCAATTGCGCTTCAAGAAGGAAATCGTGATCGATCAACTGCAGCGCATCGGAGGCTTTGATAAACCGCCGGTCCAGGACACGGTCGCTGCAACTTCATCATGGAACTACCGCAACAACATGCGATTCCAGCGCACGGAGAGTGGCGCGCTGGGATTCTATGATCATACAGGCGAGGACGTCTTCATTGTCGAAGAATGTCACCTTCCAGAGAGCACATTGGATAGACTCTGGCCAGAAGTCGATATTGAAAGGCTCGACTCTGTTCATCAGGTCGGACTTCGCAGCGGGTCGGAAGGTCCTGCCATGGTCGTACTGCATGCCTTCGGCAAACCAGATATCGAAGCGCAAGTTGAGCTCCCTGTGTCGATGGTCTGGGATAGCGACAAAGGGACTTTTGTGCTTGCCGGGGACGATCACATGATCTTCGATATCAGCCAACGTAAGTTCCGTGTCAGTGCAGGGTCGTTTTTTCAAATTAACACCGCCATGACTACGGAACTCGTCATGCAAGTACTGGAATTGCTCGAACCGACAGCTGACGAACACATTCTCGACCTGTATGCTGGCGTAGGTTTATTCTCACGCTTCCTGGCCGAAAAAGGGGTTGTGCTATTGGGGATGGAAGAATCACCCTCAGCCTGCGCCGATTTCGTGACCAACCTGGAAGAGTATGAGGGGGTTGAACTCTGGGAGACAACCGTGGAGCAGGGACTGGCAGGCGTAGAACTACAACCCGATGCGGCTCTTCTTGACCCGCCGCGCGCGGGCATTTCGAACGAGGCGCTTGATGAGCTAATGCGACTGGCACCAGACCGAATCGTCTACGTATCATGTGACCCTGCCACACTGGCTCGGGACGGCAAGAAACTCAACGCGGCCGGGTACCGCCTCAAATCGATCACACCCTTCGATATGTTCCCTCAGACATACCACATCGAGACGGTCTCGCTGTGGGCTGCAAGTTGATCTATTAGCCGGCTCGGTTGTCAGAGGGGAGATTCGATATACAATCAATATATGCAGGAATCATCCGGCCCGATCCTGATTGTTGAAGATATACCCCACATCCTCGAACTGCTGGAAATCACGTTAAAGTTCAAGGGCTACGATGTCATCACCGCTCGCAATGGCGGCGAAGCTCTCGAGTACATCCAGACCGAGGAACCCTGTCTTATCCTGACCGATATCCTCATGCCCAAGCTCGATGGCTACGCTCTTGCGCAAAAAGTGCGCAGCAATCCTGAAACCCGCGATATCCCCATCATCTTCGTGTCCGCGACATTCATAACCCCCGAGGACAAGGCCTTCGCGCTCAGCCTTGGAGCGGTCCGCTTTCTAGAAAAGCCAATCGAGGCTTCCGAACTGCTTTTAACCGTCGCGGAAGTGCTCACCGGCGAGAAGTATGTTCAACCACACCCGCTTCCCGAGCACGCTTTTCAGAAAGGCTATTCTGCGCGCCTGCTCGAGAAACTGGAGGTGAAGGAAAACCAGATCAAGAGGGCTCAACGGCTGGTCGAAACCGTTCCACCGGAACAAAGACCGGCATTTGAAGCGCTGCTGGCACAAACCAAGGTCCAGCGTGATCAGATTCAGTCTGAGTTGGATTCGCTCAGCAACGAGATGAACAAGCCCGACAATTAATCGAATGCATTCTGCGAGAGCTTGATTAACGGCAGGCATGACCTGCCTTTTTTATTTACCCAGGGGAGGTGGATTCGCGTAAGAATTTCTCAAATTGTGTGAGGTCAACACGCGAGGTCAGGTCGAGGCTAAGCGGTGTGACGGAAACGACGCGGTCGATCGCGACCGCTTGCACATCCGAGTCACTTTCAACCGCCCCTTTATCCAAAACGACTTCAAAGCCCATCGGGTTTGCATCTTCAAGATTGGTTCTGCGGGGTGCAACGGGCACATAATACGGGTGTCTTGAGAGCTTTGTCACCCGCCAATCCGTCTCCGGATCAGCATCGCATGGGATATCAACTTTCAAAGCATCCACGTCCGCAAACATCTTGCGGTTCAGGAGCAAGTCTGCAAAAAGGACGGTGAAGTGCTTCGCGTTGGAGAAATCGATTTCCTCCGAATACGAAAGATAATCATACTGAGACATCTCCAGTGAAACCGCCATCGAAGGGATCCCCAGCGCCGCACCCTCCAGCGCAGCCCCTACAGTCCCGGATATGGTGATCCCGATTGTCAGATTCTCCCCATAGTTAATCCCCGCAACCACTAGATCCGGAGGGTCATCCATAATTTCCAGAATACCGTGTTGGACGGCCTGGGCAGGGGTGCCGCCCACCGCATAGACGGTCCAGGTCTTACCACCAATCGCCACTTGCTCTTTGTGCAATGCGCCATCGGAGGTCACCGGCATGCTTCGCCCGGCGCCTGAGGATTGCTCACGCGGCGCCGCAACGGTGACGTAGCCAAGACCGGACAAAGCCTCGGCGGCCGCCCACAACCCGGGCGATCGGATTCCGTCATCGTTGGTTAACAGGATTTGGGGTTCTTTCCGCTTAGTCATTGCAACGCGGATGATATCAATGCCAAGGCCGTTGGTCAATTGATAACAGCTGTGCTTTGGCGATCAAGGACGGTCCGATCTCCGCTCAAGCCTCCCCACGCGCTTCAGCGGCAAGCTGTTCAAAGAACATCCGCAGGATCCGATCGCGGTTCTCAGCGATCTTCATCGCGGGTTCGGTGTGCAGCCGCTCCTTGATGCGTCTCAGCTTGAATAAATACTCGTGGTACGCGCTGTGAGGCTCGCCGGGCACCGTCTTTCCTGTCGCGAGGAACTCTTCCGACGGTTCCGCAAAAACCGGTTGCCCTGCTTGGACAGCATAACCAATTGTACGCGCGGCACCAAACGCGCCGATCACATCTAGTTTATCGGCGTCAAAGAGCACCTTGGCTTCCAAACTCACAGGCGTTTCACGACCACGGAACCGATGAGCACGAATGCAATGTAAGACCGCCTCGACATCCTCCTCAAGCCAACCTTCCGCGGTGAGGACTTGCTCGGCAAACGCGGCGGATGCGTTCTCGTGATCGGCGCGGCCGCCTCCTTCTCCAGGATGGGCTCCGGAGGCATCGTGCAGAAGCGCTGCGGCCCGCACGATGTTCAGGTCAGCCCCTAATACCGAGCCGATGTTTTCGGCTGTTTTTAGCACCCGCAGCACGTGATCAAAACCGTGCACGGGATCGCTTTCTTCGTACCATTTCCGAGCTTGCTCGACGGTTGGCATGTGCCCTCCAAACTCTTACTCACCGGTCAATATCAACGGTCGTCCATTGAGCGGATGGGTCATGACATGGATCCGCAACCCGTATACGTCTTCCAGTTGATCCGGTGTGAGCACCGTATCCGGGTCACCACAGCTGTGCACACGACCATTGGAAAGCAGTACAACCATGTCCGAGAATCGCGAGACCAAATTTAAATCATGCAGTGCGATCAGCGTTGAAAGTCCACGCTCGCGCGTGAGTCTCGCCAGCAGTTTCAGGAGTTGGTCCTGGTGTCGCAGGTCGAGGTGCGCGGTTGGCTCGTCGAGAAGCATCACCGGTGCAGTCTGTGCCAGCGCTCGTGCAATTAAGACGCGCTGTTGTTCTCCGCCGGATAGTTCACCTAACGGTCGCTTTGCAAACTGAACAGTCTCGGTCTGGCGCATCGCATCCAGCGCGATCAGGTGATCCTCTTCACCTTCGCGCTCAAACCAACCTAAGTAGGGTGTCCTCCCCATCAGAACTACATCCAGCGCGGAAAACGCTTGTGGTAGATTGATCGCCTGGCTTACAACCGAGATACGACGGGCTCTTTCTGCCGGCGAGAATTGTCCGATCGGCTGTCCCCCAACCAGGACCTCTCCAGACTGTATCGGGAGCACTCCAGAAGACCCTTTGATCAGCGTGGATTTGCCCACCCCATTGGGACCAACGATGGCCACGATCTGCCCGGGAGCGACCTGCAGCGAGACCTCATGCAGCACCACTCGTTCTGAATACCCAAAATCGGCGGAACGGATATCGAGCCCAATTTCTACCAAAAGCGGACCCTCGCTTTCGCCTGGTAGAGCAGCCAGAGAAAGAATGGGGCTCCAACAATCGATGTGATCACCCCCACCGGCAGTTCGCGTGGCGCAAGCACGATCCTCGCGAGGATGTCTGCGCAGAGCAAAAAGCTGCCCCCTACCAGGATGGCTAACGGCACCAACCGCCGGTGGTCCGGACCCCAGATCAACCGTACGATATGGGGCACAATCAAACCGACAAATGCAATGATCCCAGAAAATGAGACCGCTGTCGCAGCTACCAACGAAGCGGTAATGACAATGATGAGTTTGGCCCGCTCCACATTCAAGCCCAACTGCCGCGCCTGCTCATCACCAAACTGCAGCAAATTTAACGGTCGACCGAGCAGCGCAACAGCCACTAAACCTATCGCCAGGTAGGGCGTCGCGGCGATAACCGGCTCCCACCCACCAAGCGCAAATCCTCCGACCATCCAGTTAACCGCCCGATGAAGCTCTTCCGTGGAGAGCAGCATGATCATGCTGGTCATCGCGGTAGCAAATGAACTGACCGCAACACCGGCAAGGATCAGCGTTGTCACCGGCGTTGAACGCCCCACGCGGGCGATCGCGTAGACCAACCCCACCGTCAGCAAGGCACCAACAAACGCCGCAACCGGAACCGTCGCCATCCCAAGAGTGCTTGTCGGCCAATTCACTGACATCGCCAGCACGGCGCCCAAGCCCGCCCCCGAAGCCACCCCGATGATGTATGGATCCGCCAGAGGATTTCGAAACAAACCCTGATAGGCTGCACCGCTGCCACCGAGAGCCATTCCGGTGATGGCGATCAACGCTGCATTGGGCAGTCGGATCTGAAACAAGATGGTTTCAAATGTGCGCGACCAGGTGGGATCGATATCAAGCCATGCAATCCTGCCTAACAAGATACGCACCAGCTCACGCAGCGGGATCGAAACCGGGCCCACTGCAGCATTGAGCAGCAGTGTGAAAAGCAACAAGGTGAGGCTCAAGATCCAGGGGGCAATAGATTTCTCCCCCTGGACCGGATGCGCCTCAGATGGAACAGCAGGAATATGCTCGGCCACGCTATTCAAAAAGCTCCGGGTGGATCACTTCTGCCATACGCTCCAGCGCCTGCACCAGTCGTGGTCCGGGTCGATCGACCCAATTGGTATCGATCCCATAAACACGCTCTTGCTGAACTGCGGATATGTCTCCCCAGCCGGTGCGTTGAGCGAGCGATTCGGCTGTGGTTGGCACCCAGGGACCCTCACCAAAGATCACCACCTCAGGATTGCGCGTGACCAGGGTCTCCAGGCTCATCTGACCCCAGCCCTCGATATCGCTGGCGATGTTCTCACCACCTGCCATTCCGATGAGCACGTCTTGAAATGTGCCCGCCCCGGTCGTCCAGGGCGCGGTGGGATCCGTGCCATCCACCTCGTAAAACACCATCACAGGTTCGATCCCCGCCGCTTTTCCGGTGACCGCATCGACCCGGGCGCTGAGTTCATTCACCAACTCCTGTGCCTGGGCTTGGTGGCCGGTGATTTCACCGACCGCGAGCAGATTATCGAACAGTTCTTCAAACGTCAGCGGGTTAGGCAGCAGGTAAAGGGGCACATCCAGCGTCTCAAGCGTCTGCACCTGCTCCGGAGTTGTGAGCGCGGCCGCCAGGACCAGATCGGGCTCGAGCGCCAGGATCGCTTCGGTGTTCAATTCGCCATAGGTGCTGCCGATGCTCGCGACCTCCAGAACCTCCGCTGGATAATCCGAGACCTCATCGCGCCCGATGACCTGGTCTCCGGCTCCGATGGCGTACAGGATCTCCGTGTTTGAAGGTGCGATCGAGACGATGCGCTGAGCTGGCTCAGCGAGAACGACTTCGCGCCCGAGACCATCTGTGAGCACGATCGCTTCGGGTGTGGGCTCTTGCTGGGTTGCCGTCGGCTCGACCTCCGCTTCTGCGGGTTCTATAGGTTCCGGCGTTGCATTTGCCGGGGCCGAGGCAGAAGGCGCACAGGCCGTCATAAGCAGCGCAAGCAGCAGTGAGACTACAAGCAGTGTGAATATGTTCCATTTTTGCAGTTTCGTGAATGATGTCATCATTTACCCTTATTCTTGTTAGTTGATGCCATGTTCCAGGCATATCTAAATGTGAGCTCAGAGCGGGGAAAGCCATTCAAAAAGCCTTCCCTCTGGACCGGTCAGGGAAGGCTCAATAGTGTGTCATCATAGCCCCACCTTCCTTTCCTCGAAGGAGATGTTTGTGCATCGGCGAAAGGTGGGTATCCTGGCTCGAGGAGTCTTCCTCATCACTCCTCATACAGTTGCGGGACAGCGCCGGACTTCCTGAAAAGGGCACCGGCTTCCCCTTCGTCGCCTTCGCATCCGGGCGTAAGACGACCTTCACCGATATTCAATTGGACGCGTTGAGTATAGACATATGCCCACGCAGGGTCAAGTGAAGGTGCGCGCCTGCACGGCAAGACAAAAGGCAGGTTTCGTTGACGCGATAATTTTGTGTGTGTTAGAATTCACAGGTTGGCAGTTGGAGGCAAGCAAGCTATGACGAAAAAGACCACCGGCGTCGTTCGCTGGTACGACGGTTCGAAAGGCTATGGTTACATCGACGCTCGTGATGGGGAAGATGTCTTTGTGCATTACACTGATATCACTGGCGAAGGTATCCCGATGTTGCTCGAAGGCGAAGAGGTTATCTTCTTTTTGGAAGAGACGTTTCGAGGGCTACAGGCCACAGATGTGACCCGCGTAAATTGACGCACGGATCGACCAAGCACACCTAAAAACCGACGCCCCGCCCGGCTAACCGCCCGACGGGGCTTCTTGTATTCATCCTCATGGAGATTGCATTCAAACTTGAAGGAAGCACGGTGGAACATACGATGAGTAAAACCTTGAGAATCATCCCTTTGGGTGGCGCCGGGGAAATTGGCAAAAACATGACCGTCATCGAATACGGGGACAACCTCCTCGTGATCGATTCAGGCATCATGTTCCCTGAAAACGACATGCTGGGGATCGATTACATCATCCCCGATTTCAATTATCTGCGTGAAAACCGCAGCATCGTGCGCGGCGTTGTGATTACTCACGGGCATGAGGACCACACTGGGGCGATCAACCACTTGATGGAGGAGATTGATGCTCCTGTATACGCCACCGAGCTTACCCGCGGCCTGCTTGAGGTCAAGCTGAATCGTGCCAGATTGAATCAGAAAGTTGAACTGAACACAATCAACGCCGGCGACACAATTCAAGTCGGCCCTTTTAAGGTCGAGTTCTTTCACGTATGCCATTCCATACCGGATGCGGTGGGATTGGGGATCACAACCCCGGCAGGTCTGATCGTCCACAGCGGGGATTACAAGTTTGATCACACACCAGTCGACAATTGGCCTACTGACTTCGGAAAACTAGCCGAGTTTGGCTCCCGGGGAGTGCTGGCTCTGCTTGCTGATTCAACCAATGCCGATGAACCTGGTTGGACACCTTCGGAGGCTGTGATAGACCCGGCCTTCGATAAGGTCTTCGAGCAAGCAAAAGGCCGCATCCTGGTGGGCAGCTTCGCCTCTCTGATTTCACGCATGCAGCAGGTTGCACATGCCGCAGAGCGGCACGGTCGATCACTCGCTTTTGTCGGACGCAGCATGGTTGAAAACGCCAAGATGGCTCGCAAGCTGGGTTATCTGGACGTCCCGGACGAATTGATCGTTGACATCAACAAAGCGCTTGAGATGAAACCTTCCAAGGTCGTGTTGATGTGCACCGGCACACAGGGCGAGCCATACTCTATCTTGGGTCGTTTATCTCAAGGCACCAACCGACAGTTCGACATTCAGCCCGGCGATACCGTCGTGCTTTCCTCAACCCCTATCCCGGGCAATGAAGAGCTGGTACATCGTACAATCAACCGTCTTTTCCAGCGTGGTGCAAATGTGATTTACGACGCCATCGCACCAGTGCACGTATCCGGTCACGCCAGCCAGGA
>JASFLN010000035.1:0-9307 GCA_050118075.1 Anaerolineales bacterium | reverse complement strand
GGGTTCGCAAATCGATCCATTACTGCAAACAAAATTCTTTGTCCCTGTCCCGAGGGATGATCTGGTCCGCCGCCAGAGGTTGATCGATTTACTCCAGGACGACCTGCTCGTTGAGCGCAGCTTCGGCCGTAAACTGACCGTTATCTCCGCCCCTGCAGGCTATGGTAAAACCACGCTTATAAGCCAGTGGCTCACGGAAGCCCCATGCCCCATCAGCTGGTTAACTTTAGAAAAGGGTGAGAGCGATCCGACAAGATTCCTGTCCTACTTGATGGCAGCAGTCCAATCAACAGCCCCCCAGTTGGGCGCATCCGCCACCGCTATGCTCGCAGCCCCTCAACAGCCACCCATGGAAAAAATCCTAACCACACTAATCAATGATCTTACTGCCTATAGCGAGCCCCTATTGCTTGTCCTCGACGATTACCATGTAATCCAGTCCCAGCCTGTTCATGAAATGGTCAATTTTCTGCTTGAGCACCTGCCGACGAATATCCATCTGGTCATCACCTCCCGCGAAGACCCACCGTTGCCCCTGCATCGTCTTCAGGCACGCCGGCAAAGCCTTGGGATCCGTCAATCTCAGCTCGCATTTTCCTCCCAGGAAGTACTACAGTTCTTCAAATCCACGTCGGATATCCGGCTCTCTGAGCGACAAGCCGCGAAGCTGGTCCGAAGGACGGAGGGTTGGGTCACCGGACTGCAGCTAGCTGCACTTTCTTTACGATCGGCACCAAATCTAGATTCTTTCATCGAATCGTTCACCGGCAGTAATCGTTACATTATTGATTACCTTTTTGAAGAAGTATTTGATACACAACCGGACAAAGTTCAACGCTTCTTGCTTCAAACCGCAATCCTCAACCGCATATGCGCCGAACTGGCAGATGCCGTCACAGGAGGAGAAGAAAGCCATAACCTCCTGGAACAACTTGAACAGGCCAATTTATTTGTTGTGCCTATGGATCAAACCAGGCGTTGGTACCGTTATCACCGACTATTTGCGGATCTGCTTCTGAACCGGCTCCGTGCAACGGATCGGGCATCTGAAGCCCGGCTCCATGCGCGTGCCAGCCAATGGTTTGAGGAAGCAGGGTTGATAACCGAAGCCGTGGAGCACGCGCTCGCATCAGAAGATTGGTCTCGTTCGGCAACACTTATCGGCCAAGCATCAGACATGTTCCTTAAACGAGGTGAATTGCTTACACTGATTGACTGGTTTGATAAGGTCCCCGGGGCATTGATCTACGAATACCCTGATTTCGGACTTTCATACGCCTGGGCTTTGCTTCTCATCGGGCGCTTTGACGAAGCGGAAGAACTGCTCAACCACTACGAGTCACAGGCGCAGGCCACCCCCGAACTTCTGGGGCAAGTTGCAACCGCCCAAGCATATTCAGCGCGAGCACGTGGCGACAACAAAAAAGTCATCGAGAAATCAGAGCTTGCATTGCAGCTCCTGCCAGAAAACGAGCTGACCTCTCGTTCAACGCTTGCGATGAATCTGGGGCTTGTGTACTGGCATGTCGGCCGCCTTAGAGACGCTGTTCCCGTGCTTAACGAGGCGCGCCAGAAAGCCGAAATCGTCGACAACCACTACGCCGGGTTGACCGCCCAGATTTTCCTGGCCCGCACCCAAGCCTCGCAAGGTTCGCTCCATCAGGCTGAAAAACAGCTGAAAAAGACGCTCGAAACTGGTGGCGACATCCCCATTCTTGTGCTTTCTCACTACGATCTTTCCTGTATCTACTATGAATGGAACGAATTAGGAAAAGCGTGGACGCATTTGGATCAAGGGCTCGAGATGTGCACCCGCAGCGGCAACCGGGAATTCCAGAATGGCGGTCACGTTTTGAAGGCTTACCTGTATATGGCACAGGGCAACATCCTGGGTGCGCTTTCAGAGGTTGAAACCTCACATGCGTTATCCCATGGTTTTGGTCCAGCCACTCAGGCACGCAGCATGGCCTGCCATGCTGAGATCGCCCTGGCCATGGGGGATATCGAAACCGCGGCCAACTGGGTCGAGCGGATGCCGGAGCGCGTAGGCGCGCATTCACTTTATCGCTTCATTGACTTAACACCCATTCGACTGCTTCTCGCTCAAGATAAAAAGGCAGCTGCCCGGGAAACACTTACTGATCTCCTGGACCAGGCCACAAGCGCTGGCTGGGGATATGCTTCCGTTGCCATCCGTGCTCTGGCCGTCAGGGCTGCCGAATCCGAGGCTGAAGCCGTCGAGCTGTTATCGGAGGCGTTGGTTCTATCCGAGCCAGAAGGTTTTATCCGCACCTATGTCGAGGTAGGTGGCTCGATGATCCCAATTCTGAAGGAGGTCGCCCGCCAGGGAACACTCCCTGACTACGTGGGCAAAATTCTTGATGCCTACGGCACAAAGGGGGAAAGGACGAAATTACCCCTGGTCGAGCCATTAAGCGATCGTGAACTTGAGGTCATACGGCTTTTAGGCGCGGGCTTATCGAACAGAGAGATCGCGGAAGAGCTGGTCATCAGCATCGGCACGGCGAAATCGCACGTCCACAACATCTGTGGCAAATTCGGGGTCCGTAATCGAACGGAAGCAGCCATGCGAGCCAAGGAGTTGGATATCATCTAATCGTTCTACTCGGATGTCATCATCAGCGACTAAAGACCCTATCCCCTGCAGCATATTAAACCCCCTGAATAAACCCTCACGCAGCACTAAATCAACTGAACGATGGATGTATCTCAGCCACCCAGCTACTACACTGGATAAGCAAGTTGTCCAGGTTATCGTACCGATCAATGTATCTGTGGAGGCTCAACATGAACGACAAACGCATAAATTATCCGATTGAGGAACGCTGGTCTTATCTCTGGCTCGCGATAGGTACCCTGCTAACACTTGTCTCCACCGGTCAGTGGACGATCCCTCTGTTCGCGTGGTTGGGGTCTATCTTTGTAATCCGCTTCGTGCGTTCCCAGCCCGTACTCAGAGGCTATCTATTGGCCTGGGCGACGAACTTCATCAGTGTCAGCATCGCCTGGTGGAGCATCCTGGGCTACGGCTCCCATCTTTCAACATTCATCATCACGATGGCTATATCAACACTTTTCATCGGAGCGCTGCCTTATCTGTTAGATCGTTTAATGGTCCCCAGGCTTTCGGGCTTTGCGTCTACCCTTATTTTTCCACTTGGGGTTACGGCGTTGGAATTTCTCACCATTTCAGCAAACCCCATGGGCAGCATCGGCGCACAGGCATACACACAATGGAACAGTCCGGTCCTAATGCAGTTGGTTTCAATCACCGGGATGTGGGGCATCACCTTCCTGATGACCTGGTTTGCATCACTTATCAACTTTGCCTGGGAGCGTTCATTTTCCTGGCCAAATATTCGCCGCTCAGTCGCTTTCTACACGGGCATCATGCTGGTCGTGCTTGCCTACGGGAACATCCGTCTCGCATTTCCCCATGAGGAGACCGGCACAATGCGAGTGCACGGTTTCATCGCCGCCGATGGGCATGAGACAAAGCCAGAATTGATGGCTGCGCAGCAAGAAAGCTGGCAGGCTTACCGGAGTCTCTCTGCCGAGATTCAAGACCTCTACCTTCAGGGGACCCTGCGTGAAGCCGAACGTGGCGCACAGCTGATTGTCTGGCCGGAAAACGCAGTTTGGTTGGCTTCCGAAGATGAGCTAGCCCTGATCTCAAGAAGCCAGGCGATCGCCCGATCCAAAGATGTGTATATTGCTCTCGGGTACTCAGTCGAGTATCAGGACGACTCGCCCTACGAAAACAAACTGATCATCATCGATCCCACTGGAGAGATCGCGCTTGAGCATTTGAAGTTTGGAGGTCAAGCCATCGAAGGCTTCAAAGCCGGTGATGGGGTCCTACGCACAGTGGAAACCCCCTATGGCGCGATCTCAGGGATCATTTGCTGGGACACCTTCTTCCAGAAACCTGTCCAGCAAGCCGGACGCAATGGCACGGACATTCTGCTCTCCACCAGTTATGAATTTCGTGCAATTGTGCCCATGCACGCCCAGATCACAACCTTTCGTGCAATCGAAAATGGAGTATCACTCGTTCGGGTAGCTGATAACGGGATCTCGTTTGTGGTTGACCCCTATGGAAGGACGATCGCCTCTGTGGACTTTTTCAATGCCAGCGAACGGGTCATGGTCGCCCAGGTTCCTGCATATCATGTCAGGACGATATATTCCATCATTGGCGACCTCTTTGGATGGCTGGCTGTGGCAGGCCTGGTTGGATTTTCAGGCTGGGTAGGCGTGTCGACATGGCGCTCAAAACGGAGTCCAAAAGAGGCGCTGGTTGAAAATGGTGTGGGTGAAAATCGAGCAAGACTCAAGCACGGATCGACAGGGCCGGATGCGGGACAGCATGGATTAAACCCCTGCAATCAACCCTTTGTTGGATGACAAGCAGGGGTTTAACGTGCGATCGTGGTATCAGGCGTTGGCATACACAAAAAATGACATCTGCCAACAAGGAGGATGAAATGACGACAACCCCCACCACGATGGATGCAAAAGCGGGTTCAAAGGCTGAGACGGCCACCTTGCGCTTCGTCCTGGGTATTGCGCTTTCCATGATTAGCGGCGGAATGCTGCTGCTCTCATTCCCACCTTACGGAATCTGGCCGCTGGCCTGGGTCGCTTTTATTCCTTACCTCTTTGCACAATACCGGCTTTTCCCCGGCAAGTGGTCGAGCCTTGCGCCAGCACTGGCATTACTGGTCTGGCTGGGTCCTTTCATGGCGCGTCTATTCGGCACCCAATTTGGCCCGTTTTTCACCTTCCTGGGAGTGCTCATCGCAGTGTTGACCTATTTCGGGAACAAAGAGCGGGGCTTTATCGAGCAATCCGGGTATCGCTGGCTCATTCCTCAAGGCGTTCTCAACTGGGTCGGCTTCGAGATGATCCGCGCCACGGTCATCCCACTCGTGGCGACGAGCGCTTTCATCGGCTACACACAGGCAACGCAGCCCTGGATCACGCAGCCCGTATCGATTTTCAGCGTTTACGGTTTGAACCTGATCATCATGCTGGTGAATTTTGCATTAGCTCAAGGCGCAATGGCCTGGTTTGACCGACGCTGGCAGTCAGCCGATGTGGTGCCTGTTGCCCCGCGACCGACCCGGAGATGGCTGCTCGTCGCTGCCGGGTTGCTGGCCGCCTGGGTCCTGATCGGGGTCATCCAGGTCACGAGCGCGCCAAATAATTCTGAAACCGTGCGTGTCGCCGCGATCCAACCCAACTACGAAAAACCCGCGTTTCAGGATGAGGACATCTCCGATGAAATACGCATGAACGATTTTTCAAATTGGATTCGCCAGGCAGCGGATCAGGGCGCACAGGTGATTTTCACACCCGAAATGGCGTTCAACTTTGACCCACAGGAACAATATACACAGGAGCTGCGCGCCCTCGCGGCTGAAACAGACACGCATATCTTCATCACCTACACTGTCGCCCGAGAAGGAGAGCCCTTCCGAAATGAATCCGTGCTGCTTTATCCCTCAGGTAAGTTCTCGGCCGTTTACGGCAAGAACCACGCCCCTCCTGGCGAACCACTTTCCCCCAGCGCGGGCAGCTATCCAGTGTTTGAAACTCCGCTCGGCAGGTTGGCGACTTTGATCTGCCATGACGGCAACTATACGGATGTCACCCGCAAACTCGCCCGCAATGGTGCCCAGCTCATCTCGGCCGGGTTGAACGAGTTCGGAGGCTTTGGCGAACAGTACTGGACACACATCACTTTCCGTGCCATTGAGAACGATACCGCCTTCGTGGTTGCCAGCCGGCAGACTGGCTCAGCGATCATTGATCCGACCGGTCGCCAGGTGGCGTTAAGCCTCGTCCCGGACGGCGAGCAAACCGTATTAATCGACGATGTGCCTCTCGGCAGCGGTGCGACTTTCTACTCCCACACCGGGGATATCCTGGGGTGGCTCAGTTTAGCCGGCTATGTGCTCTTCGTTGCACTTCAAATCCGCCACGGACGACAGATGAAAAAACAGGACATAAGTCAAGGACAATAAACAATCCGATGTACACACAAAAGAATGAGAGAAAAAGAGAGCTCGATGAATAAGTCAAATCTGATCTGGGGCATCGTCCTGATGGTGATCGCTGCTGGTCTTGCGGTGGCCAATCTAACCCTGCCGCCAGAAAACCTGATGTTCAGGGTTGGCGATGTGAACATGCCCTGGGTACCTCCGGTGGTCCTGGCGATCATAGCCGTCATCCTGCTGGCAACAGGCTTCACTGAACAAGAAGCACAACTGGCTGCGGAAAATGCCGAACCGAAGGTTGAACCTGAGCGTGCGGCGCTCAATAAGCGCCTGGAGACTATGGCCTGGGGCGCCTTCTTAATCTTGCTGGGTGGCTTTATGTTCGTACCCGAAGAGATCATCCGCGGTGGTTGGTGGTCGATCGGTGTGGGGGTGATCATGCTGGGGCTTAACGCTGCGCGCTACTTCAACGGATTGCGGATGAGCGGCTTTACGACCTTCCTGGGAGTGATTTCGCTGGTTGGCGGCGCGCTTGAAGTCATCGGTTTGTACGAGCTTGACGGGGCAATCCTGCTGATTGTGCTCGGCGCATACCTGCTGGTCAAGCCATACTTTGACAAACGTCAGCTGTTCGGTAAAGCCGAGCAAGCGTGATGCGAAGCCTAACATTAGCTTTTGGGTCAACTGGCACAGCGTCTAAGAACACCGATTGAGGTGCAAAGATGCCCCATATTGAAGTGGTCATCAAGGGACGAATCGATGCGGAGTGGACAGATTGGTTCGAAGGTTTAAACGTTGACCACCGTGATAATGACACCACCCGCTTGCATGGCGAGGTGGCTGACCAAAGCGCACTTTACGGCATTCTGGCTCGCTTGCGGGATCTCGGATTGGAATTGATCTCCGTCGACAGTGTCGGGATGAACGATATCGGAATTTAAATTCCTTCGCTGCGCACCCTTAAACCAGCCCATAGGTCCGCTACGGGCTGGTTTCTTTTGCTGGAGGCGAGTTTACCTGTCTGACCGGTTAGGTCCTACACTGGTACCCCTGCCGTTCATTTTCTCCCCAAACAGATGATCCGCTTTGCGACACCTATCGATATGCTAATTACAGTGACATCACTACTCATAAAGGAGCAAACCATGGACTTTGGTAATCTATTATCACGAGCCTGGAATATCGTCTGGAAGAATAAATACCTGATTCTGCTCGGGATCCTTGTCGTGTTGGGAAACGCCGGAGGAAGCAGCGGCACGCGCGGCGGTCTTCAGGGGCTAGGCGAAGGCAGTCAACAGCAGATCCCTCCACTCGATTTCCAATTTGAATCCCCCTTCCAGAATTTGAACCTGCCTGGCGCAACGATAGCCCTGATCATCGTCCTGGTTGTCTTCGCGGTGTTGATTGCTATAGCCTTGTGGGTGCTCTCAAATGTCGCTCGGGGCGGCTTGATCGCCGGTGCCTCCACTTTGCAATCCGGTGGTGAAACCTCATTTTCAAGCGCGTTTCGCGCCGGCTGGGAAAAAGCAGGCAGGTTGGTTGGCATTGGATTGGTACCGGCCATCCCTGGCTTGCTTCTACTTCTAACCACGCTGGCTTCATTTGGTTTCTATGGTGGGACGAGAATATTCGCTCAGGGTGATCCAGCAAGCCAGCTTCCGAACGTAGCTATCATGGCACCGTTCGCTGCAGTTACCTGCACCCTCCTGGCGCTCATGCTGCTGCTTTCACTGCTGCGGACCTTTGCCAACCGCGCCTGTATGTTAGAGGATTTGGGCGTCTTCGCCTCCTACCGCCGGGGCTTTCAGGTGCTGGGTAGCAATTTCGGTGCAGCGCTGGTGCTCTTCATACTGCAGATTTTCCTGAGCCTCGCTATTGGTATTGCGCTCTTCCTTCCGGGGATCGTGGTTGCTCTCTGCTGCCTGTTGTGGCCGCTGCTGCTTGTTTTCAACGGCACATTCGCAGCTTTCTACTCTACACTATGGACCTTAGCCTGGATTGAGTGGACTGAACCTATCCCCACTGCAGGCGAACCTGCCATATAAAGCTTACTTAATTCAAAGCGGCGCGTCCCGGGACGCGCCTCTTTTGCTCGTCAAGGCATGATTTAGAAGAACAGTCCTAAGTTAGCGACCAACACACCGAAGGCCAATAATCCGAGTAGGCTGAGTGAAATGATCAGCGCCAACCCCAGTGTGCGCAGCACCATCCACTTATTAGCCTTTTCAAACTCCTTCAAAGACAGCTCCTTATTTTCCGCCATGGGAATCTCCTTTAGATTCGTTTCTTGCATGCGCCTGGCCAATCGCTTTAATTCCTGATCCCCTTCAAGGAAGCCCTCCACTAAAATACGCGTATCTTCGCTGACCTCACCAGCGACGTAAAGCGGCAGCAGATCGAGGATGACCTCACGGGTTACCTTCATGGCCCCTCCTTTAGGGTGTTTTCAGAGTCCGCCTCTTTTTGATCGGTGCTGCGACCACCCAATCCCTGCAGCAGCAGCTGCTTGCGAACGCGGTGCACCTTGACACGGGCATTGACCTCTGAGATGTCCAAAATGCGACCAATCTCCGCGTAGGAAAGCTCGTAATACGCACGCAGTAATAAAGCGCTGCGATCACATTCTGGCTGCTCCTGTAAATGAGCCCATACTTCGTCGATGATCCGTCTCGTTTCGACAACTGCTTCCGGTTCCTTCGAAGGATCAACCTGTGATTCGAGCAGCACTGTTTGGCGTTGGTCCTTTCGGCGTCGTCCAAGGTAGATGTTGCGCGCCGTCTTAAGCAAGTAGCCTTTCAGGGTTTCCAACTCTATCGATCTCAAATGCCCCCAGACCCTGACAAAGGTCTCCGAGGTGACATCCTCCGCTTCCATCTGGTCGCTTGAAAGCCACAGCACGAAACGGTAGACATCATCTGCGTATTCGGAGTACAGTCCTTCGAAGGTCAGCATAGCGATTTCTCTACCCACAGTATGCTTGAGCAAGCCGATTCGTTACAAACCCACGATGCACTCCACTCTAAGGAGAACACACCTGTCAATGAACAGCCTCCAGACCTCTCCAAACGATCTACACATGAACTAAATCTCTTTGAATATAAGATTTCAGCGCGCTTTTCTTCCAGGGTAAGACATATCGAATCCAGATTAAGAAAAGAGCCACTGTTTCTTCCACAGCGGCTCAATGCCTGTGCCTACTCCGTCGATCAGCTTATTGGTTTCAACCTAATCGCCGGGATCACGCGCTCGGTTTTCTGCTCGTACTCCTTGAAACCCGGATATCG
>JASFLN010000034.1:0-9464 GCA_050118075.1 Anaerolineales bacterium | reverse complement strand
ACAGTGCTGAGGTCGGGGGGCGAAGCCCCCGATCGGTCCGGAGAAGACACCGTACATACATGGCCGGCTTGTGACGACACGCATATCCGCGCGTGTATGGATGATTTCACCAAGCAGTAATTTCGCTAGACCGACCCGGCTGACCTTGACATTAAAACGGTTGGGGTGCCCGGCAAGGTTTGGAGCAGGCTGAGTGTGGATGTGGTAGCGAGTGTAGCTCATGGCTGCATCCGGCCAAATTGGAGCTGGTGTAGTGATAAATAAAAAGGCACGCCGGACGTGCCTTTGATCGTGGGGATCAGCATGCAGGTCCTTCCTGGAGCGATACAGACTCATTGTCTGGCCACTGCCCGTCCATTTGTCCCCGCTGTCGCCAGCCGGTTTTGTGGACTCGCATACTCGGAAGGGAGAGTGGAACCTGTGGCGGGTTCCGGAGGCATCCGCTGATCGTTCGATTTTCCCCTTAGTGTTGCAAGGGTTAACCCCACCTGTGGTGAGGAACCTCCTCCTCGTGATCTCTACATCTTTAGAGACCCATACGCTGGTCTCCCACTATTCAGTTGTTGATCCGTTTCCGGATAGCGGGGATTCTAGCAAAACGGGAGAGGTGGGTCAAGAAGTGTGGAGTGGTTCAGGGATTAGGGCACTCGCTCTCCCCAACACCTCGGACGCCAGGCGCCAGGATGGACACAGACGCCACCCAAGACAATAAAGTGAGAGCAGGGATCAATAGCCGTTCTGCACCAACCACCTGTCGAGCTCTGTGGTGAGCTCGGATGAGAATTCGGCTGCATGCATTTCTTCCGGGCTGGCACATAATGAGCTGACGACTTTGAAGCGGTGATTGGCCTGGGAAATCGTCACAAATGTCAGGTTTGCAGGTACATCGTCCCCGAATATGACGCGCAGGCGCTCGAAGCTGCTGCCCGGAGGGACAAAAGGATCGTATTCACCGAATGCGAATAATCCTGGTTGGCGGACATTTCGCAGCGCCTCCTCAGGATCGTAGCCGATGATTCCAGCGTCAAAACCGATCACACCCAGTGGGAGCACCCGACCGATCGTAGCACCGAGCTGCGTGATGCGGAGTTGATTGGCCGTCCTGCGGTTGAGATCCTCCCCCTCGGATCCGTCGCAGGCAAAAACGTTGCGATAGGTATCCTGCATCTGCGCTGCTACCGAAGTTGTCGGGCCGGCGAGACTGATGAAAAATGCGAGATCCTCGTGCTGGGCGGCGACCAGGTTCGCGATCCAGCCGCCCTGACTGTGGCCCATGACGCCCATATTCTGAGGGTCGATTTCTTCGCGTATTTGCAGGTACTGTACTGCCGAGTAAATATCGTCAGCGCGGCCTTGGAAATCATTATTCAACCAAGAGCCGCTTGATTGGCCCATGCCGCGCTTATTAACCAGCAGTACCGCCATGTCACGGGGCAGGAAGACGTCGAGGACGAAAGCCTCGATCAGCCCGTCGGCATAGTTCTGGTATAAGCTGTCGCCCGATCCGGTAATAAAGACAACGGCCGGCTTACGGTCATCGCCGCCTTCAGGAAGAAACAGCTCGGCCTCTAATTGAGCACCTTGGACGTTGATCAATATGGATTCGTGCTTGGCGCCCGGACGCTGGGTGACCTGCTCCCAGTCGTCCGCGGGCGCCACCGTGGAGGGTTGATCCGCCTGATAGGCGAGAAAGGCCAGGGCACCGAGAGCGATTACGATAAGAGTGATCAGGATGGTTTTTCTGGTGAAGAATTGCATGATTGCTGGCCTGCCTGAATCTGTGAGTGGTGGGTGGACATGATTATACGACAAAAATAGTCGGATTTAGGGATTAGGGGAGCGAGAACGTTGGTGAAACCAGTCCCCGGCACTGGTCCAGTGCCGGGGACTTCGCTCGGGGTGGTGACCTGTTAGATCGAGATGACGTGTTTCAGGGCGCTGGTTTTAGCAGCCGATCCGCATACGCGTTCAGAGCGTCGTAATACGGTTTGATGCTGGGTATGAAGTGCCGTTCGTCCGCTGAGTGAGGACCCACTCCAGATTGACCCCATACAATCCCCTGTGCTTTTGGCGCAAAGCGGGCGCTCGTTCCGGGGAGCTTCCTTCCAATTTCGGGTTTTTTACCTGTGGCTTGCTCGACAGATGCGATCAGGTCGAGCAGATATGGATTGTCCTCATCACAGGCGACACCTGGCTCAGCTGCCACAATATTGCGTTGGATTTGATGCGCGGCGCAATAGTCTGTGATTGCGGCGACTAGTTCGTCCAGGTTGTCGTCCGGGATGGGTCTGACCTCTAAGCCGAGTAAGGCCTGCTCAGAGCTGACGTTGAAGATGCCTGGCTCGCCTGTCCGGATGTAAGGGAAACGGGCTTGCGACTGCCAACCGTCCTCGCCTTCAAGAGTGAGGAATGAAGCCATGATTTCCGTCAAGTCGGACTGTACTTTGACCAGCTGTTGACTCAAATCGGAGTGTGCCCCACGCAGGCCTGTATGACCACGTGACCCTTTCAGCTGGAACTCCATGCGCAGCAGACCCCGGTTCTGGATGCAGATCTGGCCGACACGTTCATCCCCGTGTTCGCCTGTCCGCTCGCCGGCGATGAGCAGTTCAGGCTCAAGAAGGGACCGATTCCTGAGATCGGCGAGCACATGTGGTGTCCCGAAGGGTTCGCCTTCGCCGATCTCCTCGTTGCCGATCAACAGCAAGCTGATCGGAGGATTTACCCCCATTGCAAGCTGATCTTTGAGCCAGACCATCATTGTGGCCACGACGGTTTTCATGTCCGCTGCACCGCGCCCAACCAGATATTCCCCCTCGATGTAAGGTTCGAACTGGCTGTCGTCAGGCTCGGGCTCAACAACGTCGAAATGACCACTAAGCATGACGCGCGAACTGTCTTGCTCTGGGAAAGTCGCCAGCACTGCCGGGTATTGGCCCTGGTCATAGTAGGTGACCTCACAGCCGGCGTCGAGCAGGTAATCATGGATCAGCGTCGCGGCTCGATCGAGGTCGTCATGCCTCTGGCGCTCAAAGGGTGCGTTTGTAACTGAGGGGATGCGGATCAGTGATTGTGCCAGATGGAGAATTTCGCTGACTTTGTCCGGTGATTCAATCTCGATCTGCGCTCCCGTCCGTGGTCGGAAGCGGATCGGTGCTTCTTCGCTCTTACGGGCTTCGCTGCGGGACTTCCAGAGAAGTTCAACCAACTTGCTTTCTTCAGGCAGGCGGTGATTGCGAATATCTTCGGCTATGTCAGAGACATCTTTTGAGACTTGGATTTCATGCTCTTCTACGAGCGTTTCAAAAAGCTCCCATGGGACGATATCTGTTTGGGTTACTTGTTCACGTACTTTCGCTCTCAACTTTGATGATTGATTCGCTCCGCCTGAGGCGAGTTCCCGCAGCGGTTCCAGCAGGTCGGTATAGCCGATTCTCCCAGCGATCGGGGAGATTTGATCGAGTGTCCAGGTGAGTAACTCTGGCATAGACTGCCGCTGGCCTGTAAAGGGATGTGCAATCTGGGCTTTCATTCCTTCGCTGGCGGCTTTTTGTTCGTTGCTGCGAACACGGGCTATATCCTGCCGGCTATATTCAAAATCGTTCCCAAAGGTCTCATCGGCATAAGCCTGGATGAGCAGCAGCTCTTTCAGCGCCAGGTTTGCAATTTCCAGATCCATTGGAAGCCCGCCGTCATCGGTCCTGACCTCGACACGTGCCATGGGTATATCGATGCGAGCCCGCAGGTTTTGAAGTTCGATTTGCTGTGCAAGCTCCTCCAACGACGATTTCGCGTCCTCCGCATAGAGTCCATTTTCATAAACGGCCTGCAGTTCGCTGCTGGTTGATCCAATCACGCGCTCGACCGGTTCAGCGAACGATCGTGCCCTCACCGGGGTCCAGTTGTTATTGCCGAAGCGAATCCCTTCTTGGACCAGTTCATATGAACGCTCAATATAGTCTGCGTGTGAGCGGTATAGGAGTGGGACGTCGATCGTCTCCGGATTGGGGAAGGTCAGGTTACGAAGTGAATCGACCTCGGTGATGCGGATGACCGGTTTACCGTTTTCCCATTCCGCTTTGAAGGGGGTACTTGCTCCGGCGGCGATGAACAAGGAAGCGAAAGCTCTCAGGATCTTTGTCCCGTGGATATAGACACGGTTCTTATATCCATCCAGATGTTCATGTCGCTCTTCATCAGGGAGATGCATGAAGTCCCAGCTTAGCAGTGGTTCCGGGAGTGATACATTTGAATGTGAACCGGCGGTAGACAATGCGGCGCCATACAGTTCGACACATCGCTCTAGGTATCTCCGCTTGGCCAGATTCCAACCGCGTGGGATGGACTCGTCGGCAACCTCCACCGGGAAGAGCAGATTGCCGTGCCAAGTAAATAGGCGCTGGAAATAGTCAGCGCCAGCGGCGGCCATTGCGTTAAGCAGATTCGCCTCCAGCAGCCGGGTTTCATAGATCGTTGCCTTGGGAGAGTAATACGGGCGTGTAGCAAACTCGATCATCCAGTGGAAAACTTCGAGTTGATGGCGATCATCCAGCCACTCAGGCAGGTAGACTTCCTGCAGGAGGTCGGCGAATGATCGCGCTTCCGGGCCTGCTCCGACGATTTGCAATGGTCGGAAGCGACTATCAAGCAGGTTCCACTCGACCTCCATGCCGCTGGTCCCGCGGTCAGGAAGATCTTTACGGGCTTGCGCTTTTGCGAGCAGGTAGCGCTCAGCAAAACGATCAAGTTCAGTGGGTTTTAAGCTCATTCAGACCCTCCAGCAGCCGTTCAGCTGCACCGATCGTACGCGCCGGTGGTGTGGCGTACGAGAATCGGATCCAATCACCACCAAATTTCGAAAAGAAAGCACCGGGTACGATGGCGATACCATGCTCTTCGGCAAGGTAGGCGCCAAGTGGTTCGCTGTCTGACCAGTCAGCCGCGCGCAGCCATTCTGCCACTTCTATGAAAGCATAGTAGCCCTTGCCGAGGATATATTTGAATCCATTCTCTTCGAGAAATTTCCTGAGAACCTCGCGGCTTGCGTTGGTGGGTTCGACAATGGTCTTGCTCGCCTCAGCGTATCCCGTTTGATACGCGGCAACAGCTACGGCTGTGCTGTAATAGGATGGGATAACGGTGTGCGAGGCGCGTGAGACGATGTATTGGACGATGCTTTCGGGGGCGATCAAGTGGGCGCTGCGAATGTTGGAAGCCCCGAGCGATTTTGTCAGCCCGTCGAGGAAGATCAATCGTGCTCGCTCCTCTGGCTCGAAGTGACTCAGGAAGCGGCTTAGATCCATGGGGCTCTCATCCGTGATGAAATGGTACATCCAGTCGAAGAAGACGTACGGGATGTTGAGCGCAAATGCTTTCTGGGCTAACGTGACCATCCGCTCTTCGGAGATCGTATTCCCGGTGGGGTTGTCCGGCGTGGTGATGATCAGTGTGGCGATACGTCGGCCGAGCTTGTCTGCGTACTCCACACTCGCTTCGATCCCTTCGGGAGTATATGCCCAGCCATCTTCGGGTTCGCCTGGTGCGAGTAGAACATTTGCGCCTACGCTGTAGGGTCCCCAGTTGTAGGATATCCAGGGCACTCTACTGACCAGGATCATGTCGCCGATCCGGCCGTGCCCCAAGGCAAGCACGGCATCGTAGGCTTTCATAAGCGCGTCACGACCACCAACGGTAGCGACCACATTCTTGGGTCCGAGCCCCGTGGAGCTCTCGAGCTGCCAGTAATCTTCGACAACGGCTTTGCGGAACTGATCAGTACCGTAAGGCATGTCATAGGAGGTGCCCCGTTCAAGCTGGAGCGCGTATGCTTTTTCAAGGATAGCCTTGGGAACGCCGGGCAGACTGGCGCCGCCGTCACCCTGGGAGGCATCGAAGGTTGGACGTTCTGGAAAATTTTCCTTGAAAGTGGACAGACCTTGTTTAATCAAGAACATTCTCGAGGGCGGGATGTCCGCACGTCGACGCAGGAAGTCGTTTACAGGAACAAATGCATCCTCACTGACGACTGCAGCAGGTGTTTGGGTGGCGGCTGTCATGGTATGTTCCTCCTTAATATTGGGGTCATAAAATAAAGAACCCCAGCCTCTGGCTGGGGTTCGAGAACGAAAGTATGACGTTCTTACGCGCTAACCCATCCCAAAGGCTATAGTGAGCCGCGGGTTATTATTCAGGTTAGCGTTAGCGTCGATCATTTGCTCGAACATGATTGGACGCAGTGTAGCATAAAAGCTTTCGCGGTTCAATACTTGGAAATCTGAAAGCTGCGCTGTACTCTGCTGGAAGGTTTGAATTCCTACAAACGCTATACGATTTCAATACAAGGGGTTGACGGTAAGCAGGAATGGCGTAGGATACATGGTGATGAGAAGGTATACAAAGATGGAGAGGGAGTCGTGGCATGAGGACTTCATTTGAAGAGCTGCTGCAACAGGAAGGATCAATCTTACTTGACGGTGCGATGGGAACGATGCTCTTCTCCAGCGGGCTTGAGCATGGAGGCGCGCCGGAGCTATGGAATGTTGAAGCAGCACAAAAGATTAAAGCTGTTCATCAGGCATACATTGATGTCGGATCACAAGTGATTCTGACAAATACATTTGGTGGTACCCCCCTACGTTTGGACATGCATGGTTTGGGCGATCAGGCGGAAGAACTAAACCAGGCTGGGGCCGAACTCGCTGGCGAAGTGGCTGCGCAGGCAGATGTCGACGTGGTCGTTGCAGGTTCTATAGGACCAAGTGGCGGTATATTGGAGCCTTATGGTGAGATGAGCTACGACGACGCGGTCGAATCATTCCGCCGACAGGTTGAAGGTCTGGTGCAGGGGGGAGTGGACGTCCTCTGGGTAGAGACAATGTCAGATCTGCACGAGGTCCGGGCAGCCGTTGAAGGAGCACGATTGGTCACGCATGACCTACCCATCGTAGGCACGATGACATTCGACACACATGGTCGAACGATGATGGGTGTAACCCCCGAACAGGCTCTCCAGGAGCTCTCATCTTTAGGTCTGGCTGCACTGGGAGCTAACTGCGGAAATGGCACCGAGGAAATCGAAACGGTTATACGGAAAATGGTCACGCTCGAACCAGATAAGCCGCTGGTCGCCAAGGCAAACGCAGGTATTCCACATGTTGAGGACGGCGAGGTTGTATACGACGCCACCCCTGAGATTATGGCCGTCTACGCCCAAAAAGTCCGAGCTCTGGGAGCGAAGTTTATTGGGGGCTGCTGCGGAAGTACCCCCGACCATCTCGAAGCCATGCAACGCGCTCTGCAGGCATTGTGAGATTAACTTGTCTGAGAGTGCCGTGAAGAAAACACGCTTGCTGTCAGAGAGCGTTTTTCTTAATGAGCCTCAAGACTAGAGAGAATTTCGATAGGTATTTTTGGCAGAATCTACCCATGCGAAAGCACGTTTCCACGCTGAATCCTGATTATGTTCAGTTGAATTGATGATATCTCTTGACCAGATGAGCAGGTCTGGTGCGGAGGATATGATCCGGCTTCGATCGTCTGAGACTGAAGCGGAGGATTGAGTTTTCGCGAAGTGTTCCGGGTATAGCCGAAGAGGAGTAGCAATTTGATGGCTTCGAAAGAAGAGCAGGTTTTTGAAGAAGGCGAATGGATCAAGCATCCTTATCATGGTGTTGGCCAAATCACGGATATTGAAGAAAAGAAACTCGGCGGCGATGAGCGCCGTTTTTATCGTGTAGAGACAGACGATAAGATATTCTGGATCCCTGTGGAGGACGCAGATGACAGCACGGCGCGTCCGATCGCGACGGAGCAGACTCTAGAGGAGAGTCTGGAGATCCTTGCTGATGAACCCGAGCAGATGGCTGATCATTACCGCACCCGCAGGAGCCGCATCAATGATGTGCGTGATTCGGGACGGCTTCCGCGTATTGCCCGGTTGCTGCGTGACCTCGCCGGACGTCGCCGTAGGAAATCATTAAACTCCACGGAGCGCAGAGCGTATAGGGAATTCCGCCAAAGCCTGATCAGTGAATGGTCACGCGTGGAGGGCATTCCAAAAAAGAAAGCGGAATCGCGCCTGCGGAAATTCCTCGGTATGAGCCGTAAGAAACAGAAAGGTGAGGAGACGGCTGCCATGGACCCCTTGGGTAAGAAGAAATAGGATTTCCGGGTCTTGGTAATTCGAGACGGGGTGGTGTGATACCTGTACACACGGATGAAGCGACATTATTTATTAAGTTTAGGGGCGACTGTCTAAGTCGCCCCGACGAAGTATAAGGAATGCTTGGTGGACCATTCCTTCTGAATTGCCAATCCCTGGTTTCTAATCTCCTTCAAAGCTCTGTGCGATCTTTTCAATAGCCTTTTCCTGATTGGTGACCTCTTCCACATTCAAGACTTCGGCCTCCGGCCATCGTTCTAGAGCTTTCTCGATGAGATGAGGCCGCACGACAACCATAGCAAGCTTGTATTCGCCGCTGTCAACGGCTTCTAAGCCCGTGGTGAACCCTTTACCTTGTTCGAGTTCAAGCGGCCCAATTTCATCAACGATAAGCACTTCGCACGGGACTGCCTTCGAGAATACCGAATTGCACCAAGCGATAACCATGGGATCAAAACGCCAGCGTTTAGTACTCAGTGGACCAGGCTCACCATCCGATAATTCAGCAAGGTTCTTGTGCTCGTAAGTGACCACGTTCACGGCCTGGATACCGGTTTTTTTCCCATTGCGCTTGAGTTCGGTCGAGAGGATTCCACGAATGTCTTTCCGAGAGAGATCTCCCTGACGAAGTTCATTGACTATCTGCGCGCAGAAGTGAGTTTTACCAGACCCTGATTCGCCGGTAATCATCATGATCTTCGATTTCATGGGCATCCCTCAGCATTGCGCAGAATAACTTTGTAACCTTCGATTTCACGAACCGTGATGGGCACCTGATAAGCTCTGGTGAGGTTCTCACTGGTGAGGACCGAAGCGACATCTCCACTTGCAAGAGCGCCCCCATCACGCATAAGGACGGCATGGGTTGCGATCGAAAAGGCCACGTCCGGGTCATGAGTGGTGAAGAGCACGGTCATGTCCTGTTCAGCCAATTGGCAAAGAACCTGGAGCATGTGTTCCTTATTAGCCAGATCGAGATGAGCAGTCGGTTCATCAAGCAGCAGGATGTCCGGTTCTTGTGCCAGGGCACGGGCGATACGGATCAGTTGTGCCTCGCCTCCGCTCAACGCCTGGACGTTGCGATCGGCCAAAGCTTCGATCCCCAACATCGCCAGGATCTCCCGGACTAACTCGTAATCGTGTCTATCCGGAGCGCCGAGCAAACCAAGATGTGGGGCTCTGCCCATGGCGGTGTATTCGAGCACCCGGTACGGAAAGGGTATCGATTCCAACTGCGGTACAAGCCCCATCATACGGCTAATCTCCTGGCGGGGGAAACCCTTGAGGGCATCTCCGTTTAGGA
>JASFLN010000033.1:0-9476 GCA_050118075.1 Anaerolineales bacterium | reverse complement strand
TGAAGACGAGTCATTAAAATCCTTGTTCCGGGCGCTGAATCTCTCCGGCAAATCATACAGCTCTGTAGCTGTCCGGATGCGCCAATTGTTTTGATGGGTGGTGCAAGCACCCCAATTTTATAAAAAAATGCACATATTTAGCGAACCAGGCTAATTAAATGCTTTTACAGCCCAAAATGATGCCAGCAGACTTTAAGAGGCATACTAACAGGCCATAGCTATTGGGGGAGTAATGCAATGGGTCAAGAATGAAAAAGAGGCGGCTGTACACAGCCGCCTCGTAGGTTCGGTTTACGCAGTAATTTGATTAATGCACCAGGTCAATAGCTGGAGGCAGGAAGTAGTTCTTGTCTTCCTCGTAATCAATGTTCAAGATAGCGTTCCCGGCCGTTTTGACATTGTTGCCGATCACCTGAGCATTGATGCCGATATCTGTTCCGGTGCCCTCTAGCGTGACCTCATTTGTAGGAGCGTAAATTGTTCCGGTGTAGGTAGTATTTGATGTGCCTGTAATTTCTACATCACTGCTGTTGGACGGATCCATGTAGAGCAGCATACCCTTCCAGTCGTTATCCGCGGCATCGATCAAGGTGCCTGTGTTGAGTTCTGCAGAGAGCTGAACAAGCGTATTACCGCCAAGATCGAATGGGCCATCCTGCATGTATATCATGAGGCCGGATCCGGTGATGCTGCCACCGTTGGCTGTAAACCCTTTGTTGCCATAGACGCAGTACATCCCTGGATTCATCAGTAAGTTGGCGTTGGCCAACACTGTGATTTCACTGTAGCTGCCCGGGTTGATGGTGTGATTGCCAGCCGAATTAATTTTCATCTGGCCATAATCGGGAAGTCCTGCACAAGTCGGTTCGGGCATCGGCCGTATGCGGGTGCGGTCCGCGTATTCGACCGGCGAAGGGCTGACCGAACCGCTGCCGCCACTGTCGAACGTACCGACAACCTCTATGCCGTGTGGAGGAGGTGAGACGGCGATCGCGCCACCACCATCCTGGACCCCCGATTCACAGCTTGTGGTATCTGCATCTGAATTTGAGAATACACCTCCGCCGACAACATTGGTGTCGCCGGTGCCGGTAAACCAGATGGCCTTGCAGTCATGTTCAGCCAAGGCGTAGATGGCATAGCCAGGCCTGTAGTTCTGGGTCGGCCAAACTCGCGAGGTGGCTTCGGCCTGGTTTGGAAACCCACCCCCGGAGAATAAGATGTGTAAAAAATTTGTATCCACTGTGTTGTTGATAATCACATGGATGTATTCAGGATCACCCGCATAAATACCGGTTCGGGGTGGGTTGGTGACCTGGACCGTCAGATCAGGCCCGACACCCAGGATGCAGTCTGGACCGGCGGGGGTACAGTGTTGAGCCGTGGTTACGTAATCGTTTGTCGTAGCGTTGGCGAGCGCGGCGGTACCCAGCGGTTGACCTTTGATCTTTGCGTACGCAGCGGCCAGCGCAGCCGCATCAGTGGCGTTCTGTGATCGGCGATGCTCGTGATAAATAGCACCACCGTCGATTGCCAACGCGGAAAAGGAAAGCAAGCCAATGATCAGCATGGCGAAGATGATGTAAGTCTGTCCGGCTTCGTGTCTGGTTCTCATACTCATACCTCTCTCACCCATCCATAACCCTTTGGGATCGGCTTCAGCAGGGTGGCTGCAGGATCTGGTCGTTGGCTTCAGCCTGCAGGGGCAAGATCGTGCCGGCCAGGAAAGGTGCCACCAGCTCGAATTCGTAGTCGAGGGTCACGGTCACCAGGTTGCCGGCGCATGCAGTGCCCGTTACAGTCACCGTGATATCACTATCTGACAGTGAGCTGAGATCGATCGGGTTGCTGGAAGTCTCACGTACTCGGGCGCGTATACCGTTGATATCGCTGGGCGCGATCGATGCATACGCGGCACCCTCTTGTGCGGCGTCCCGCACAGAGAGGTATGTGTAGTAAGCCCTGCCAAAGTCCATACCGCTGGCTAATAAGATGAAAATGAAGGTTACGCCGACGGCAAATTCAGTGAGACTTTGACCGCGCTCTTTCCTTTTTGATAAGTGCTTCTTCATGGCGGAGGCTCCTTCTGACTGGCATTATCTGCCGATAAACGCGCTCCCTTTCAGGCGATCACTTGATGTAGACGTCTCTCAGTACAGTACGTTTGGTCTCTGATGTCACCGGGAGGGGCGGTATATCCATCAGTGGGACGATCGGTTCAAAGGTGATGCTCACGCTGACAATAATGCGATCGCCCAGTTCAAACTGACTCGGCGGACAGGATGTTTCATGAAATCCTGTTGCCGGATTATCATATTCAATATTGATATTGGTGTGTTCGATCGGTGCGAACCCTGCCAGGCGTTGGGCGGTATCGCGAATGCCGCTGCAATCACGAAAGTGTTCAACACCTGCGGTATTGATGCCGACCGATGCGCCGTACCGGGCAGCTTCCCGGCTGGCGGTCGCAACGCTGTTGTAGATGAACATCAGGCGACCAAACTCGACGATGCCCATGATCAGCATTAAGAATATGGGCAAGACTAACGCGAACTCCACCAGTCCCTGTCCACGTTCTTTTCGATTCGTTGTCCGTAATCCCTCTGTTCTCATCATGTTTACCGTTTCATAGACTTCCGGCTTTAAATAGTGCAATTTTCAAGCCGCCCACCCACCCTTCTTTTTCACGTACCTGGCCCTCCGCCTTGTTTGTGAAAACAAAAAAACCGTGTGGTCTGATCGCCTCTGCCACACGGTTTGTTGATGATGGAATCCGATACTAGTTTTGGCAGCAGGCTATCATGGCTGATCGATCAGCTTTAGACCCTATTGTTTTGCGTCCCCACCTTTCGGTGGGTTTGCCTTTATCATTCAGCTCGGTACGCTGTATTCAATTGTTTAGGTGCTAGGTCTACTCCCTGCTCTGGAATGACCTTACAATATACTAACAAAGCGTAACGTTTATCTCTATCCTACTTGAGTCCTATTTTGTTAACTCTTTGTACGGTCAGATTGTGCTCGGTGCAGGTTGAAGGGGTCTAAGGGATGTAGGTTTTGTCGAAACCCTAATCGACCGCAGCGAGTACTCGTTGAGAGGTGATGTGAGTAAGCACTTCACAAAACAGGTTCAGGTGGTGGGCTCGGGGCCAAACGGCTTAGCCGCAGCAATCACGCTTGCGCGTGCCGGTCAGCACGTGACTGTGTTGGAAGGCGCCGATACACCTGGAGGCGGCATGCGCACACAAGAACTGACGCTGCCCGGTTTTCTACACGACGTTTGCGCTGCGGTCACCCCACTGGCAGTCACCTCGCCGTTCTTCTCATCATTGGATCTCCAAAAGTATGGTTTGACCTGGATCCACGCACCGATTGCGCTTGCACACCCTTTTGAGGGGAGCGAAAGTACCTGCTTGTACCGGGAGCTGGACCGCACTGCAGCCGAGTTGGGAGCGGATCGAGCTGCTTACTTGCGCACATATGAGTATCTGGTTGGAACCTGGCCGGAGTTGCTGCCCGCGCTGCTCGCACCGCTGCATTTCCCCCGGCACCCTGTGCCTCTCGTCCGTTTCGGCATTGAGGCTATCTGGTCTGCCGTGGGCTTGGCTGGGATGAGGTTCAGAGGGGAACGCGCGCGAGCGTTGTTTGCCGGCCTCGCAGCCCACTCCATGCTTCCCCTGGAAAAATCAATGTCGGCTGCATTCGCGCTCGTGCTTGGTGCGCTGGCGCATGTGGTTGGCTGGCCCATCGTCGCGGGTGGCACCCAGCGCCTGGCTGAAACGCTGGTTGATGAATTAACACGTCTGGGTGGAAAACTGCGCACCGGAAAATGGGTGCGGAATCTGACGCTGGATGAATCGAAGAGTACATTCTTACTGGATGTGAGCCCCAGAGGAATGCTCGATCTGGTGGGGGACCGGCTGCCGGCGCGCTACCGCGCTTCGCTGGAGAGATATCGGTATGGTCCGGGTGTGTTCAAGATCGATTGGGCGCTGGATGCGCCTGTGCCCTGGAGTGATCCAAAATGTGCTCTGGCAGGAACACTACATCTGGGCGGCACGATGGCTGAGATTGCACGATCCGAAGCACAGGTCTGGAATGGGGAACATCCCGAGAGACCCTTCGTGATCTTTGTCCAACCGAGCCTGTTCGATCATCGCCGTGCCCCGGCTGGAAAGCACACCGCTTGGGCGTATTGCCATGTGCCGCATGCTTCCACGCAGTCGATGACAGCTCGGATCGAGGCGCAGGTCGAGCGCTTCGCACCGGGTTTTACACATCGAATCCTGGCACGATCGACGATGAACTCGATCCAGATGGAAACCCATAATCCGAACTATGTTGGAGGCGACATCAATGTCGGGATGCAGGATTTGAGAGGACACTTTCTCCGGCCGGTCCCGCAGCGCGACCCTTATCGCACGCCGCTGGAGGGTGTGTTCTTATGCTCCTCCGCGACCCCGCCAGGTGGAGGCGTCCATGGTATGTGCGGTGTTCACTCCGCCCATTCAGCACTGCGCTGGATAGGCGAGGGACGCTGAAGCGTCGCACGCAATCGCATCTTGGATCTTGCTCAAATGTGCAGTTGACTCGTGGTGATTTATCCCCGCTTAAGGTGTTTATTGATTAGGGTTGCGCCTTAGCACGACCAGGGCCATGTCATCTTTGGCTTGCGACGTTTCGATGTGTTGATCGACTTCGGAAAAGATCGCATCCTTCGTTTCAGAGACGTTTCGGTCCAGATTTTCGCTAAGGATCTTACTTAATCTTTCTACGCCAAACATGACTCCCTCAGCGTTGCATGCTTCTGTGATCCCGTCCGTATAAATGAGCATCACGTCATGTTCTTGCATGGTGATCGAGGCGCATTCCCATTGTTGATCCTGAAGGATCCCTAATGGCACACCAGTTTTTTCTAACTGGACTGGATAATCCATGTTGTCTTTGTGGAAAAGGATAGGTGGATTGTGCCCGGCATTGCAATAATGGATTATGCCCTCTTCCAGGGAAAGTACACAGAAGAATACAGTGACGAATCGGCTTGCATCGGTGTCCGAAAGCATGCGTGCGTTTGTGTGGCTCAAGACGAGTTCTGGGTTATCGGGGTATTCCTGTGCGTGACTGCGGATGAGCGTTCTGCAAAGAGCCATGAGAAGTGCGGCGGCGGCGCCTTTATCCACGACATCGGCGACAACTAAACCATAACGATTCCCGGGCAGTGGAAAGAAATCATAGAAATCCCCCGAGGTTTCTCGGGCGGGTCTCAACTCAAGCGCCAGGTCGAACTGTTTGAGATCGGGGATATTGTTTGGAAGGAAACTGGCCTGTAGGTCGCCAGCCAGAGAGAGCTCTAGAGCTAGTCGGCGATTTGTATCAAGCAACTCCTTTTGGATCCGGCGCAACGTCAAATGTGTTTCTACACGCGCCAACACCTCTTCAAACTGGAAAGGTTTGGTGATGTAGTCTACACCGCCCACATTGAAACCCTTGACCTTGTCAGAGAGTTCCTGCAATGCACTGATGAAGATTACAGGTGTGTCTGCAGTTTTGGGATTCGCCTTGAGCTCTTTGCAAACTTGATAGCCATTAACCTCTCCCATGCGAATATCAAGCAGGATCAACTCCGGGAGTGTTGCGTTGATTGAAGCCAGTGCGCGTTCGCCACTCCTGACGGCACGTATGGAATAGCCCCGTTCTGAAAGCATTTGGGAGAGCAAGCGTAAATTTGCGGGGTTATCGTCGACAATGAGGATATCCCCTCGCGACGTATTAGCTGCTTGATGCATTATGACCTTCGCAGGTATTCAATAATAGCAAGGATGCGGTCATGATTGTACTCTTGAGCAAGTTTTGTGAGCTCGCTGGCAATTTCTGGTTCATCAGCCTCAATAGTCTTGAGAATGGCCAATATTCTATCCATATCTCCGATCACCGTTGAGCGCTCAAGTTTATCCAGGAGCGAGGGGGGATATTCCGCCAGAGCCCTGAAGAGGTCATTTTCCCTTCTTGAGATTTTAATGCTTTGTTCTGCAGGCTCTGCTGAGCTCAAAGTTTGATAAACGAACTCAACGCCGACATGCTGCTCAATAGTGTCAATCAACTCACGCTCCTGAAACGGTTTACGGATATACGCATCACAGCCTTCCGAAAGTATGACCTCCCGGTCCTCTTCCAGCGCGCTGGCAGTTAGAGCGATGATGCACGTAGCCTGACCTTTTATGGAGCTTCGGATCTGGCGGGTTGCCTCGTAGCCGTCCATGACTGGCATACGCATATCCATGAGGATGACCTGAGGATCCCATTCGTCCCAGATTTGTAAAGCTTCTCGGCCGTGAATAGCTTCGCGGACCTTGAAGCCTAACGGTGCCAGCATTTTAACCAGCAGCTTTCGATTTACCTCTTTGTCATCAACAACTAATACCCGATACTCGATTTGACCTGGCTCAAGCCCGATTACTTTTCTGACAGGAACATCAGCTTGATCACTAACTGCATCGAAGACTTTTACAGGAACTTCCAGGCGGAATGTGCTGCCGATGCCAGGTTCACTCTCAGCAGAAAGGTCACCGCCCATTACATTGGCGAATTGGAGACTAATCGTCAGGCCTAGACCGGTTCCTTCTTGTGCCTCGCTGGTGGCAGATGCCTGCACAAACGGATCAAAGATTGTCTCCAGATCTTTCGCCTCGATGCCCGGACCTGTATCCTGAACTTCAAAGCGCAGTTTGCTCAAGGAGGCTTTAGTTCCGTTTTTCTCTCCACCGTTATGCGCTTTGAACGCCGATGCTTTTAAGACAACGCCCCCGGTTTTAGTGAATTTAATTGCATTGCCAAGCAGGTTCAGCAAGACTTGTCTGAGTTTACCCTCATCAGCGCGAATATAGTGTGGCAAATCATCGTCGAGATCAAAAACTAGGTAGAGGTCTTTTTGTTCAGCGCGTAGACGGAACATGTCTTCTAAGCCCTCCAGCATGCGCCGAAGGTCAAAGTCGTGCTCATTAACTATCATGCGGCCTGCTTCGATTTTTGACATCTCAAGGACTTCATTGATGAGACCAAGCAGGTGCTCTCCGCTGCGGACAATAACCTGAAGATTGGATACCTGATCGGAGGTCAAATGACCCTCGGCCTGTTCACCTGGAACATCAGATTTCAGCATAAGCTGACTGAAACCGAGGATGGCGTTTAGAGGGGTGCGTAGTTCATGGCTCATGTTTGCCAAAAACAGGCTCTTGGCTTGATTCGCAGCTTCAGCCTGCTCTTTTGAGCTTTTGAGTTCAAGCATCGCTTCGCGGAGCTCTTTGGTCTTCTCGTCGACTTGTTCTTTAAGGCGAACACGTTGGAGTTCGCTGGCGCGGACCCGCCAGCGATATGTTCCCGCCACCAAACCGATCAGGACTACCCCGGCCAGAATCCTGAACCACAAGGTTTGCCAAACGGGAGGAACTATTCTGATGGATAATTCTGTACCAACATTGTTCCAGACACCATCGCTGTTTGTTCCACGAACTCTAAACGTGTAGTCGCCCGGCGGCACATTTGTGTAGCCTGCGAAGCGACGATCGCCTACATAATTCCACTCGGGATCCAAGCCCTCCAGGTAGTAAGCGTACTCATTCTTCGAAGGGTCAGAAAAGTGTAGTGAGGCAAATTTGAAGCTGAAGAAGGCGTCCCGGTAGGATAGCTCAATGTCTTGAGCGATTGAGATTGGCTTTTCCATTCCGTTGATCATGGAAGGCGAGACGGATTCATTGAATATCTGAAAGTCCGTTATGATAATCGGTGGTGAGTAGTCATTCTTCTTCACCTTTGTGGGGTCAAAAATGTTGAACCCGTTGATGCCTCCGAAAAACATCTCCCCGCGTGAGTTCTTGTAATATGCGCCTTGATTGAACTCAGTGCTCTGTAGTCCGTCGCGCGTATCGAAGTTCTCAAATGTCTCAGAACGGGGGTCGAACTTTGATATCCCATTATTAGTGCTCAACCATAAGCTGCCGCGCCCATCCTCCAGTATCCCGTACACAAAATCGCTTGGCAGACCATCCTTTTCACGAAAATGTGTGAAGGTCTCCGCTACAGGGTCGTATTTATTCAACCCTCCGGTGGTTGCAAGCCATAGGATCCCGTCTTTCGATTCATAAATACTCAATACGGTGTTGTTGCTCAGGCTATTAGGATCTTCCGGATCATGAAAGAAGCGGGTGAACCGACCCGTGTCTTTATCGAAAAGGTTCAATCCGCCGGCAAAGGTGCCGATCCAAAGGTCGCCGTTTTGATCCTCGGTGATGGCTGCCACGCTATCGTCAGATATACTGTTGGGATCCCCGGATTTGTTGAGATAATTAATCGTTTTACCGCTACTGGGATCTAGCTTGACCAGCCCTCCGCCATTAGAGCCAATCCACAAAACACCTTCAAGATCCTCGTATATCTGCATAATCAAAGGAGGGGTTTGATAGTGGGTGAATTCCTCTGTTGTAGGGTCAAACGCGTCTAAACCACCGCCGTAGGTGCCAACCCAGAGGGTGCCGTCGCGCCCTTCCAGCAGACTAAGGATGGTGTCGTGGCTTATCGAAGTATCATCGTTTTCATTGGGTAGGTAGTAGCGCCACTCTCCGGTTGCCCGATCATAGCGGTTCAAACCGCCCCCTCCAGTTGCGATCCACAAGATCCCAAAACGGTCTTCAACAAGGCTCCACACAGAACTCGAGTTTAGCCCGTCCGGTGAAAACGTGACATGCTCGAATTTTTGGCGGTAAGGATCATACTTGTTGAGCCCCGCGCCGAAAGTTCCGAACCATAGGATACCGGCTTGATCTTCATAAATCGACCATATATTGCTGTTAGATATGCTCTTAGGATTGTCGAGATCCGGATTGAATGTGTAGAACCTTCTGGCTTCAGGGTCATACTGTTGAAGCCCGCCGCCATCGGTCCCTACCCATAAGACACCAGCTGAATCCTCTAAGACTGCGTGCACGGAAGGGTTTGCCAACGCATAAGAGTTGCCTGGAATTGCCTTAAAGTGCAGGAATGTGTTGGTACCTGGATCGAATCGATTTAACCCCGCGCCGGAGGTCCCGATCCATAGGAAGCCTTGCTCGTCCTCTGTGATTGCAGTGACATGATCGCCGCTTACTGCTGAAGAATCTTCTGGGTCGACGGGATAGCGTTGGAAAGAATCACTCTCCGGAAGGTATCGATTGAGCCCACCCTCACCAAGGCCAACCCACAAGTTACCGGATCTATCCTGAAACAACTCAGAAATGTCCTTTCCCCCGAGACTGTCCGATTTGGTGCGATCATATTGATAACTCGTGAACGAGTCCGTTTGAGGTTCATATCGGTATAAACCGCTCGATGCGGTGCCGACCCATAAAGTGCCCTGATCGTCGACCAATAGCTCTCCAACAACCCTATCAGTCAAACCTTCAGACTTATCTGGATCCTGCATGTAGTGGATGAATTCACCCGTCTCG
>JASFLN010000032.1:0-9487 GCA_050118075.1 Anaerolineales bacterium | reverse complement strand
TGCCTGGTGAAGATCTGCTTGTGGTGACCGAAAAGGGCTATGGCAAACGCACTCCACTTGAGGAGTACCCGACACAGAATCGGGGCGGTCTGGGGGTTGTGACATTAAGCCGTAAGAAGCGCAGCGTGACGGGTAAAGTCGCCTCGGCGCGTGTCGTCAATAAGGAGGATGATCTCACGATCATTTCGAGCGGCGGCATCGTGCTGAGGACCAAGGTAAAACAGATAAGCCAGGCAAGCCGGGCCACAATGGGAGTTCGGGTTATTGATCTCAAGAAGGGTGAGACAGTGGCTGCGGTAGCGAAGCTCTCTTCAAAAGTCCTTGAAAGAGCGGCTGAAGAAGAGTAGCGATATCTGAACCCGGAAGAGTTGTTTTTTGGAAGAGTGGGTGCAAATTTGCACCCACTTTTTTTTAATTCAGCCCTACGACGAGGGAATGATCTTCATTCCACCAAACCTGTTGGATCTGACCGCTGGGTATGCCCAGCTGATCCAGGGCGCGCTCAAAGCTGGAGGGATCTCCTGAGGTCATGTATTTGATAACACCTGGGCGGTCAGCTTGTGAGCGCATCCCTTTCGCTTCAAGAACCTGAAGAGTTCGTCGTGCGATCGCGGGTGATGGGTCAATGACTTCGACACGATCACCGCTGAGCGATTGGATCGTGGGAAGAACGAAGGGGAAGTGGGTGCAGCCGAGTACGAGCATGTCGGCACCACGTTCGAGCAGGGGTTCGAGACCTTTCTGGAGGATCTCTTCGACCTCGGGACCTTTTAGATCACCCGATTCAATGTGTTCTACTAAACCGGGCAGCGTCGATTGTAGGACCTGGATGCCCTCCGCGTAACGGTCGACGAGAGCGGCGAACAGCTCCCCCTGGAACGTCGCTGGTGTGGCAAGCACACCCACGACGCCGCTGCTGGTCCGTTCCGCGGCGGGCTTAACCGCTGGCTCCATACCGATGAACGGCGTATCCGGGAAGATAGCCCTCAAATAGTGCAGGCTGGCAGCTGAGGCGGTGTTGCACGCCAGGACAATTACTTTTGAAGCGTGATGTTTCAAGAAGCGCGTGATCTCTTCAGACAGCAGACGAACCTGATCGAGGGAACGAAAGCCATAAGGGACATGGACCTGATCGGCGAAGTAGATGATGTCCTCGTCGGGAAGCAGGGAATGGATTTCTTTCAGCACCGAAAGACCGCCCACACCAGAGTCAAATATGCCAATAGGTCGTTTTTCGCTCATCGCTTAATCTTACACCATCTCCTTTGAGTGGTGCCTGGCTATGAAAAAAAATAGCGCAGCGAATTTCGCTGCGCCTCGTATGCTGACTTCCGGCGTTTAGCCCCGTTTTTCTTTGAGACGGGCTTTCTTCCCACTGCGGTCTCGCAGGTAGTACAGTTTCGAGCGACGTACGTGTGCTCGCCGGTGCACTTCAATTTTCTCTATGCGTGGCGAACGGAGCGGGAATGTTCGTTCCACGCCGATACCGTGCGTGGCCGTACGGCGCACGGTGAAATTGGCTGCATTGCCGCCCTTGCGGATCCCGATGAGGGTGCCTTTGAATTCCTGGACACGTTCGCGATCGCCTTCAAGGATACGGAAATGGACGGAGACCGAATCTCCTGGTCGGAGGTCTGGAATTTCGGTGTTCACCGGGGCTTGTACACTCTTTATAAGGTCATCCATGATAACCATCCATCCTTCAATTGATAATTGCATTACACACGATCTGCCGCCCGGACATGCTGGGCGGCGGATCAAAAGTATACCATAGCGTGGCGCGCGTCGTCTAGAGAAACAGGCTTCTAGGGTTCTCCTATCAGGTAGAGAGATAGGCCTCTGTCAGGGTTAACCCGGCGATGGTTTTAACATCTTCAATTTGACCGGAAAGGATCCGTTGGCGGAATTCATTTAGCACCACGCGTTCTACGTTGATATCCTCATCCTTGTCCTGTGGAAGTGGGGCGGACCTGAGCTGGCGTGCAAGGAAGAAGTGGATGAATTCAGTGGAATAGCCAGGGGCCATGAAGCCACCGCCGATTCGAATAAGCTCGCCCGGATCAAAGCCGATCTCCTCGCGGCTTTCCCGTCGGGCGCAGTATTCTGGATCTTCGTTTAGTTCAAGTGTACCTGCAGGGAGTTCTAACAGGATTTTACGTGCAGGATGCCTGTACTGACGCACGAGCAGAATGTTCTGACTTTCGTCGAGGGCGATGATTGCCACCGCACCGCTGTGCTTCACAAGGTCGACCTGCATCGTGGACCCTTCCGGCCTGCGCACAATATCCGTCTGCACTTCGAAAACGCGCCCGGAATAGATCGTCTGGCTTTCAATTGTCTTGTAATTCATTGCCCTTCCTGTGGATGTAAAACGGGGCGGCTGAAATAGCCGCCCCGCCGGAGGTGCATTTTCATGTTCTCAGGGGATAATCAGCTCCTGGCCGGGATAAATCGTCGCCGGCGAGGTAAGGTTGTTTATATCGATGATCTCCTGCGGATCGACGCCGTAGACCCGGGCGATTTGCCAGATCCATTCACCGGGCTGCACAACGTGTGTGGTGGTTCCAGAAACACTCGTGGCGTCCCCCTCATCGACCTCTTCTTCGGCTTCCGGTTCCTCGGTATCCTCTGGTGTTGCTGTAACAGAGGTTGGGATTTGGATTACCATACCGACTTCAAGTGAATTGGGTGATGCCAGGTCATTGGCATCGATGATCTCCTGCGGGTCAATACCGTACTCACGGGCGATCTTGAAGATCCAATCGCCGGGTTGGACAGTGTACTCGACGGAACCCGTTTGAGCCTCTTCCGTAGCTGTCTCCTCCGCGTCCGACGGCGTCGCGGTTGCGGCCTCGAGTGTGGCTTCAGGTGTGGGGGTGGGTGTTGCTACTCCCGCTTCCATGGCCTGTGCCGTTTGGGTCAGGATTGCGGATCGTACCGCATCCATGGTGGCTTGCGTCTCTGAGCCCGCACCGCCTGTATCGCTCTCATCCCCGGATGGGGGCGGAGTCGACGCAGAACGGGTGCATCCGGTCAGTACGAGCACAACCATAAGCAACGCAGTCAGAATTATTGTTCTCGGGCGCAAGGTAGACATGTGCTCCTCCTTGGTTTGTCAGGATCTGTTACGGATCCCGAAGCAACCATCAAGCGCGCATACTAGCACAGCTGTTTGGGTGCGTCAAGCAATGGCACACATTGAAACAACTGCTGAAATCGTGATCATTGTAGAAGATAGTTCAAATAAAAGAAAACGAACCGGGCCCGCAAAACAGCCGGGTCCGGTTCATGTCGGAGCGGGTGATGTCTTAGGCAGCCTGCAGTCGTGGACGGAATTTGTAGCCGTAAATGAGCATTCCACGTTCACCGTCGGAACGCAGTTTACGTGTGACCATCTCCACGGGCATCCCAACCTCAAGCTTCTCATCGTCCAGGTCGGTCAACTGCGCAGTAACAAGCGGGCCCTCTTCCAGTTTCACAAGGGCAAGTGTATACGGGAGTTGTGCTTCATGTCCCTGGGGGGCGTCAAAGAGCTTGGTATACGAGTAGACTTCCCCACGGCCGCTGAACTGATAGTACGTTTTCGCTTCATCACCGCATTCAGGGCATACGTCGCGGGGCGGAAAAATTTTCGCTTCACAGGAAGGGCATATCTCACCCATAAGTGCATAGCGTTGTTGTTTTACACGCCAATGGCTAGAAACTTCCATGAAATATCACCTCGATGTAATCAGTTCGGTGCAATCCGCTGTACAGTGTAGATCAATGAGACTCTCAGGAACTATCAAACCGCTCTCATTCGGTATCAGGCCGGGCGAGGATATGTGTAACGACCGTCGCACCGGGTCCGCCGAGTGCCTGGATCATCGCATAGCGAGCTTGCTCGACCTGATTTTCACCCGCGCGTCCTTGCAGCTGCATGGCAGCCTCCACTGCCTGGTAGACACCATTTGCACCACCCGTATCTCCCCGTGCTTTTGAGCCACCAAAGGTTGTGATTGGTAGTTGTCCCTGGATAGATATTTGGCCGTTCTGAGCGAGCTGCCAGGCTTTACCCCGTTCGGCATAGCCCGCAGCTTCTAAAGTCAGGGCTGAATAGATCGTATAACGATCATGCAGTTCGAATAGATCAATCTGATCACGCTCTAGCCCTGCTTGATAGAGCGCCTCCAGTGTGGAGTCACGCACCGCAGTGAAGAAGAGTGGGTCGTGACGGTCGTGCAGTGCAACCGTGTCGACCGCAGCGCTCGAGGCGGCGATCCGGATCTTCGGATAACGCGAGTCGGGCGGTATCACATCACCCCTGGCAAGCATGAGCGCGGCCGCGCCATCTGCCATCGGAGCTGCATCGAACATATTCAAAGGTTCGCTCACCATACCGGCTCGCTGGTACGTTTCGGTCTTTATCGAACGTTGGAACATGGCTCGCGGGTTGCCCGCACCGTTTGCGTGGGCGGTGACGCTGAAACCAGCAAACCCATCCGCCGGTGCTTCGAACTCTATCTGATAGCGGCGCATGAGCATCGCTGCCAAAGCGGTTTGTGTGACCCCGTGAATGGATTCAAAATCTGCGTCTCCAGCGGTTGAGAGTGCAGCTTCAACTTCAGAGCTCACGCGCTCAGAGAACTTCTCCACGCCGACGACCAGTGCCGAATCCATAAGCCCTGAAGCGATGGCCATTACCGCGTGGCGCAGCGCCATGCCCCCTGATGCGCCAGCGGCTTCAAGCGTGACGGCTTCGATGCCCCGCAAGCCGGCGAAGTCGGCTAGAAGCGCCCCGAGATGGGACTGCCTTGATAGTACTGGGGCGAGCATGTTGGCGACATATAAGGCTTCCGGGAAGATCTCGCCAGCCTCTTCTCGAGCCTGAATTATGGCTTCCAGGGCCAGTTCGCGCAGTGATTTTTCCCAGTGCTCGCTTGCCGGGGTCATCCCGACGCCGATGATATAGATGTCCTGTGGTGGAAAATTTGTTTTTATCATTGCAGTGCCAACTTTCCACGATAGCGTGCATAGGTCGCGTAATCAATTTCGGTCCTTCGTTCGATGTAGTGTTCCGTGCTGGGTGCCGCTTGACGGCGATCGATCAGCTGATCGGTCACCCGCAGGCTCAGGGCGTCTGAGCCAGCCCCGGATCCATACGAAACCAGCAAGATCCGGTCGCCCGCCGCAGCCATATCCAGAACGGCGGTAAGCCCCACCAGTGCGGATCCAGCGTAAACATTACCGATGCGTGGGACTAAAAGACCTGTTTCGATCTGCTCGTTTGTGAAACCAAGATTGTAGGCTACGCGCTGAGGAAACTTCGTGTTCGGTTGGTGAAATACTGCGAACTGATAATCCGCCGGCGTGGTTTGCATTGATTCCATCAACGCTTCCGCTGCGCTGGTGATGTGATGGAAATAAGCCGGCTCACCGGTGAAACGCTCACCATGTTCGGGGTATTTCTCGTCCGCTCGTCGCCAGAAATCGGGCGTGTCAGTTGCGAACGAGTAGGTACCTTCGACCACAGCCATCGACTGATCTTCGGGACCAAGGATATAGGCAGCCCCACCTGCGCCGGCAGTGTACTCCAGCGCGTCGCCGGGCCTGCCCTGTGCGGTATCCATGCCGATCGCCAGCGCGTAGTCAGCCATCTTCGATCCCACGAAACCAATCGCAGCCTGTACAGCCTCGGTACCTGCTTTGCATGCGAATTCCCAGTCCGCAGCCAGTGTGTGTGGAGTGGCTCCAATCGCTTCGGCAACCACAGTAGAGGTCGGTTTGACCGAGTAAGGATGCGATTCGGAACCCACCCAAACCGCCCGGATATGAGCGGGGTTGATGCCCGCGCGAGCGAGCGCGTTACGGGCTGCCTCAATCGACATCGTGATCACGTCCTCATCCAGGCCGGCGACGGCTTTTTCCTTGATCGGCACACCACCGCTTCCACCTTTCCACACCCTGGAAACCTCACTGGCAGGTAAGCGGAAACGAGGGATATACGCGCCGTATCCGACGATGCCGACATCTCGATCCGGTTTGAGTAGACGATTGAATTGAGGTTGTTCCATGCTTATGCCTTTCAGCCGGCGCATTTTGCCCGAAACGGAGCGAAAGCGCGCCGGTTTTCTGTTTAATCTTTTTTCATCTGCGCCAATAAGCGCTTGGCGTTGGAAACATTGATTTCACCCGCCTCAACTAATTGCTGCGCTATCTGCTCAATTTGATCGGCTGATGCGCCAGCCGCGATCGCCACCTGACGGGCGTGCAGTGCCATGTGACCGCGCTGGATGCCCTCTGTTGCAAGAGCACGCAGCGCGGCTAAATTCTGAGCTAAACCGACCGCAGCTATGATTTCTGCAAGCTCTCGAGCGCTGGAAATATCCATCAGGTCCAGATTCGCCTGTGCCAGTGGGTGCACACGCGTCGCGCCGCCGACAATCCCCACGGCTAATGGAAGCTCCAATGAACCCTCCAACTCACCATTCTCGTTTACGTGCCAGCTGCTCAGCGAACTGTACTTACCCGAACGGGCAGCGTAAGCATGCGCGCCCGCTTCGACAGCCCGCCAATCATTTCCGGTGGCAATCACGACGGCATCGATGCCATTCATGATGCCTTTGTTGTGTGTCGCAGCACGATAGGGGTCAGCAGCCGCGAAAGCCCAGGCTTCTTCAATGCCCTTCACGACAGAACGGCCTTCGAACTCGTCCTCAGTAAACGCCTCGCCAGGTATGCGGCAGCTCGCTCTGGCGAGTCTGCGATCGGCAAGATTTGAAAGGATACGTAAGTGTACTCGCCCACCGCTGATACGTTCAATTTCGGGGCCCATCCGTTCCAGTGCGGTGTTGATGGCGTTCGCACCCATCGCATCTTGCGTGTCGAAGATCAGGTGCAGAACGAGCATCGATCCTACGGGTGAGTGACTCAGCACCCGGAATTCGATATCACGGGCACCACCACCTAATTGCACCAACAGCGGGTCAGCGGTGTTGGCGATATTAAGCAGATCAGCTTTGTGATCTTTGAGCGTGTCGACAGCCCGTGAGGGGTCTTCTAAATCGAGCACCTGGATCTGCCCAATCATCTCCGGTTCGGTAGTCGAGGCTGAAAAGCCGCCTCCGCTCCGTGCCAGTTTAGCCATGTAGGAAGCGCCGGCGACGATTGAAGGCTCCTCGACTGCCATGGGAATCAGTACTTCGCGGCGGTTAATGACAAAATTGGTTGCAATGCCTAATGGAAGCGAGAATGTGCCGATCACGTTTTCGATCATGTGATCAGCTTGTTCATCCGACAGGCCACCGGGATGCTGGAATGCTTTCTGATGCTCCGGACTCAGCCCAGTCACCTCAATCAGTTTTGCTAGCCGTTCTGAGCGTGAAAGCCGGTAGAATCCTGGCAAACGTGATGAAGAGCTCAATGTCATTCTGCCTTTTTACACTCGTCTTAAGTTAACCACGTAGATTCATAAGCGCTAAACGCTGGCAAAAACTATCAGTTTTGTCACCTGAAAGGTGATCCGACACTTGGCGGTAGGTGACGGATCAAGCGATTATTTATGTCAAATCGGAGGTTATGGGAATGTGGACTAAACCAGGGTGTTATTGGCGTTCATGAAGTGCACGCGGTAAAATCTGACTGGAAGGATTGGTATGAATACTCAGGCAGTCGATCTACAACCCACGGAAGAATCCTTGGAAGAATTTGCTGATCTACAATCGGATATGCTCGCGTTGCATCGCGCCACACTGAGCATTGTCTCTGATCTCTCCATGGAGAGCGTACTCCAGAGAATTCTGCATGCAGCCAAGGAATTGACGAATGCGACCTATGCAGCGCTGGGTATACCGTCTGAGACTGGCGAATTAGAGACGTTTCTTACCTTGGGGTTATCCGAAGACCAAGTTGAGGAGATCGATCACCGTCCAGTGGGGGAGGGCTTGATCGGTGAAATGCTGCGCACCGGTCAATCGATACGTATTCCCGATATCCCTGATGACCCACGGTCAGTGGGTTTTCCAGACGGTCACCCTGAGATGCGGTCTTTCCTTGGTGTTCCCATCGCGGCCTATGGACGCAGACTGGGGCACATTTACCTCACCGATAAAGTCGACGCACCTGCTTTTTCGGCTGAGGATCAGCGTTTTACTGAGATGTTAGCCGCTCACGCCGCAGCCGCCATCGAAAATGCAAAACTCTATCAAAAGATTTCTGACAGCGAAACCGAGCTCACCAAACGTAATGAAGAGCTCGGTTTGATGTACTCACTTGCCACGGCGGTAAGCCTGCCGCGTGATCTCGACCGTTTGCTTGAAGATATGCTCGAGCGGGTGATGTCACTTTTTGAAGCCGAGGCTGGAGAAATTTTCCTTCTGGATGAATCCGAAGGTATTTATCGCAAAGCGATCCATCTTGGCAAAGACCCGGAGGCTTTCTGGGAGGTTGATCGTTTCAAACTGGGAGAAGGCTTAATCGGCAGGGTAGCCCGAACAGGTGAAGCTCAATGGTCGGAGACTCTGGGCGATGAGATGAACTTCCTGCGACCCAGCGTTGTCGAACGGGGATTTGAGACGCTTGTTGCAGTCCCCCTGAAGTCTCCAGGGAAGATACCGGGTGTTCTGAGCTTCGCGATGAAGCGCCAACGCTTGATTGGCGAACGTGAAATAGGTTTGCTTCGTGCGATCGGGGCTGGCGTCGGCATCTCGGTTGAGAATGCTCGTCTGTACCGGCAAGCACAGAGGTTGGCAGTGCTTGAGGAACGTGAACGGATCGGGATGGATTTGCATGACGGCATCATCCAGTCGATCTATGCAGTCGGACTTACCATGGATTACACACGCTTGCTGGTTCAAGACCAAATCCCTGATGCTGTAGAGAAGATCGATCAGGCGATCGACGGTTTGAATAAAGCGATCCGCGATCTACGCACCTATATCCTCGATTTACAACCCTCTAAAGTAGCCTCCGATGACATCCAAAAGGCATTGAAAATCTTGGTGCGGGAGTTCAAAGCAAATACTCTTGTGGATGCGGAACTGAATATCGAGAACGAGATTGTTAAAAATATTCCGGCTCAAGCCTCAACCGAGATATTTCAAATTGCTCGCGAGGCGCTTGCCAATGCCGCCAAGCATGCCAAAGCTACTCGCGTGCTTGTAAGCCTGCGTGAGGTCACACCCGAGTTAGCCACCTTACAGATCATCGACAATGGCTATGGCTTCGAAGTTGAAGCCGAGACCGAGCTGCTTGGTCACGGGCTTTCCAATATGTCGCAACGGGCAAAGAAAGTTGGCGGTGAGCTCGAAGTTGATTCAAGCACGGGGCAGGGCACCACGATCACGGTCCGATTCCCGATCAAGCTGAACGAATAACCCATTCCGCTGCGGATACGGAGCCCGGAAGGGCTCTTTTTTTTATTGCCGTGACAGGTTGCGATTCGCTTTAGGAAGGAGGTCACTTCGCCGCCGGGTGAGCACTCACTATACTGAAAATAGGTGAGTGGAGA
>JASFLN010000031.1:0-9564 GCA_050118075.1 Anaerolineales bacterium | reverse complement strand
TTCTTATCAGGATCCAGCCTCCGCTTTTGTGCATCGTACCTTCTACCCCGTCCGCCCAAATAACGTACCTAGAATTTTCAGAGAAACCCCCACTTCAGGTAGTGCAAACCAGACCCACCCAAGTGCGGTGAAGTGGAACGTGAGTACGGTCCCCAAAGCACGGGTCACCGCAGTTGGCAAACGTGCGATGAGCACTGGTTTCCTATGGGTACGCAAATAATTTACCCACCGGTTGTGGATGAACAGCCCGATCCCATGCCATAAACCCCAGATTAAAAAATTCCAGGTGATCCCATGCCAGAGACCAATCAATGCCATGGTACCAACCTGGCCGACGAGGATGATCAAGGCAGGCAGGTTTCTGAGCGGGCCACTACGCAGCCATCGCGTTACCGGGTTGAAAAAATACGAACGGAACCATCGTGCCAAAGTAATATGCCACGAGTTCCAAAAGCTTGTCAGATTGGACTGCAGATACGGTCGATCGAAGTTTTCGGGCAACTTAATGCCTGAAAATAGCCCGATACCTATCGCAATGTCGGTATATCCGCTGAAGTCGAGAAATATTCGGAATGCATAGGCATATAAAACGATCCACGTCCATAGCGGAGAACTCATGAAGGATGCATTTGTAGAGTTCAAAGCAAATGCCGCGAGTGCGTCGGCAAGCACGAATTTCTTCAACAGGCCGATCACGATTCGGCGGGAACCTTCGAAAGTGCGGTCGCCCGACAATGGATCTGAAAAACGCAAGTCCTTGATAAAACGCTCAAGGCGATCAATAGGACCTGCTACCAAAGCCGGGAAAAATAATACGAAGGTCATGAATTCGCGCAGGTTGTTCTCAGGCAACCGACCGTTTTGATGGTCCCGCAAGGTATGCATAAGACGAAAGGAGATATATGAAAATCCCAACCAATGAAGATCTAATGTGCTCGCAAGCGTGATGGATTGCCCCTGCAAAAGTCGAATGTGCTCGCTGACCCACAATGCCATTGGCTCGCTCTTTATCAGGATGAATATGCCCACCAGAACGATAATAAAAATCCAGCTACCCAACCGGCGCGAGCTTGCCATTGAGAACAATGCTGCGATGAGAGCAGATACAACAACCAGAAATGTTATTTGAACAAGTGGAGGTGGAGAGGCAGGCAACCCCGGAAGCTCAAAGGGAAGATAACGTATTAGGGCAACCAGAATGATGACCAGTATCGAAAACAGAATAGCTTGCAGGCTGTCCTGGTCGATGGCCAGGTTTTTTTTACGAACGATGAACCAGGTGATAGTTGTTAGCAGTATCGAAAAAGTTGGGAACCAGTAATCGAAATTGCGCAGTGGGACGAGCGGTTGAAAGAAATATGTGCAAAACAAACTCAGAAAGAAAATCGCCCAGAGTCTGGAACGTCTTTGCAGGAACGCCCCGATCATAAAGGCTACGAAGAGAACGATCAAAATTTGAACAATGCTCATTAAAACGTTTGGTAAATCCACTGCGGAGAAGAATCCACAGTCATGATGATCAAGAAAATGATGACCAGACAGAGAAAAAGTGCAATCAGGTTTTCACGCGAGAATATTCGAGGCTGCAAGATCCTACTCCAAGGGCGCAGAGTACCCGCACATTCGCCACTGACCCCCTTCTTCGACTACGTAAAAGTCCCTCTGATCGAGGGGGATATCCTGGTCCTCTCCACCGTAATTCGCAACGATCTCACCTTCACAGCTTACTCGTTGGTATTCCCCCTCTTCAGCGACGACCTCACAGTCTAAACCCTCTAACCTGACTTCAACTGTCTCAAACGAGGATGCTTCCGCATAAGCATCCTCTTCCCATGCAAGACAGGCTTGATTCGCAGCTGCAACAACATCTTTCTCCACAATCGCCTGCAGGTAGCGCTCGACGGCATCTGCCGGTGAAGATTGCTCGGCACAGCTCGCAGTTAGAACGCTGATCAGCAGCAATACAAGGATTAGAGATAATCGTTTATCGTAGTTTGACATTAAATGCCCCTCATCCAATTTATGAACACTAAGGCAAAATCCAGGGAATTTGATTAAGCGGTGGGACCGGTGTAAGAAAATACAGCGTTGTCCAATCATGCCAGGCTTCATATTCTTCGTCGGTAAAACCCAGATCAATCCAGTCCCGATCTGAGAAACCGGCACCGATATCCTGAATGGAACCCGGACCGTAACCAGGAACATAGACCGGCCAGCCTCTCATCTGATTGAACCAACTTCGAATGACGCCAATCGTGCCCCTGTCAACGCTTGTACCCGCTGCAGTCGTAAATCCACATCGATCTACACCAAGCCGGCAAGGTGAATAGGAGGTAGCGTAGACAGGTACTGCCCGCCAGTATTCAATCGTCCCTGAACCGGTATTAAGCGTTCGAACGACGATTTTGGTTCCATAACCGATGACGCGTGGCTCAGGTTCAACAACCGTCACCGCCTCTTCAACGCTGCGATCGACTTCCTCCCCATCCTCGTATCGAATGCGGACCCGTTCTGCTTGAACACCATAGGTGCCCACATTTTGGACTTGCAGCTGATCCAGCTCAAGCGTTTCTAACGGCTGATAAGCTGTCTCGAAGGGTAAAGGTTCAAGCTCAACCAGCACATCTTCCTCAACGTGCACCACACGGACCTGACCGTCAGCGGGAACTGGAGCCTCCAGTTCTGGAATTGTGTAGTCCATACCGCTTACAGAAATCCCGGCATCAATCAGGACTTCACCGACTGTCTCTCCAGCTGATTGCACTGGCAATTCCCGATCGGCTAGTTGAACGATAAGTGGTCGGGCACGCGTCACAGTGATATGTATACCGGGTTCCATCGCCTTGCCCGCTGATGGGCTGATTCGATCGCCTTCAAACAACGTCACACCGGCATCCAAGAGCGCAAGGCCTACCGTATCAGCCGAGCTGCGGAATTTGTATTCAGATCCATCTAATGAGACCTTAAATGGCTGAGCACTATCGAGTCTTATCGACTCAGGCACCTCGTTTGAAGTCTCATAAGCATGAACACGCTGGATACCATCCACCCAAATTTGATCGCCTGGGAAGATGCGGATTCCTCCGTCGGCGAGGATGTTCACCGGCGATCTTGATGCTGATTGAACAACACCGCTCTCTCCCGCCGATTCAATGGAGACACTTTTTGCACGATTAATTTCAATATACATGCGATCAACGACGGGATCGTCTAGTGGAACACTGACACGATCCTGAGCAGCAATCCCCAGCTCCAGATCCCTGAAGAGACCTTTAACATCCCGTGCATGAGTGCGAATCTGTTGATTCTCACCATCAATTGCTAACAGCACATTCTTAGCCGTGAACGAGTAAACGAACGCTAAACCAATCAAGGTCAGCGCCAGGCTGAGTAGGTTGATCCATTGCCTTGGGAGGGTTTCTAAAAGACGCACTTTCATTTGATTGGCGAGTATACCAAAACAAATCCATCTAAATACAAAAACAGCCTCGCATTCGCTTAGGTACTGTTACGCTGCGGGGTGATAATCTATGCGATATTCGATCGATGTAACCATTTTTCCAGAAGTGCATCCAAATATTATCAAGCGTCCTTATGGAGGGTTAGCTCTACATGCCAATTTATGAATTCATCTGTGAAGATTGTGGACATCCCTTTGAAGAGTTGCTTTTCAGAGCTTCCGCTGTTGATGATGTTCGCTGCCCTGGATGCGAGAGCGCCTCGATCCGGAAAAAACTTTCACTGATAGCGAACAGCTCAAACAAGAATTCAGGTCCCTCCTCAACCGCTGCCTGTACAACCAGCACTTGAGGGATCCCACGCTAGGCTGACCGTGAGTCAGCACAGTTCTTTTACTCATCGTCCTCATACCTGTGAGGGCGATTGCTTTAATGATAAGTACCCAGATCAGTGCCCCGACGGCACCCGGAGTACTCGCCGTACCGCTGCTTCCTCTCGGACCTGACGGGGTTGGGCGGTCTCCGCCGCGTCGGACTCATCTGGGTACTCGAGTTGAGGATATCCAAATGCAGTTCAAACGTCAATACAACAACATAAAAGAGGCACCGCTAGCGCGGTGCCCTAAGGCGGAGAGGGTGGGATTCGAACCCACGGAGCCTTACGGCTCACGCGCTCTCCAGGCGCGCGCATTAGGCCGGACTATGCTACCTCTCCAAATATCTGAATCTGTAAGCTGATCCCCCCGTTCAGCTGCCCATTATAACATGCTCGTTATGGGGTCTCTGGCAGGTCCATCACCCACAAATTTAGGTCGTCCATCGAATAGAACACGATCTTGTTTCCATTGGGTGAAATTTGCCAATCATTATTCGCTATTGGAAGCCTTATCTCTTCAGGATCCGTCAAAGCGAATATGCGTTCTTCTTCAACACTTATTTGCCAAAGATAGGGTTCAGGCGAGCTGAAGTCGTAGGGTATGAGCAATAATTGACCCTCAGATCTCCAGCGGTAGGATCCGTAGTGCATTAAGCGGGTAACCGAACTGCCGTCCGTTCGCAACACCCACAAACCATTTTCGGTAGCGTTGGTTTGAAAAGCAACCGTAAACGCAATCCATTCGCCTTCGGGTGAGATCGACACATCTCTTGCCCGTTCTGTGCCGAAAAGCAGTTGCGCAGCACCGCTTTCACGATCTACCCGCCAGATCCCGGAGGGTGAAAGTGGAGAAAGTCTGCCACTCACCAGGATTGCACGACCATGGTCAATCCAACCCAGGAATTTTCCTCCATGGACCGTGATGAGCTCACGCGCCTGCTCCCCTTTGATGTTTGCGATCCAAATTGTGCGCTGTTTTAGATCCTGATGTTGGATAGAGGTCGATCCGTACTCCCATGCGATCCATTCATTCTCATGAGAAAGATATACCTCACGGCCTTGACTCGGTACCAACCAGCGATCCCCGATTGCCCAACGCTCAATGTATACCAAGCCAGCTTCAGGATAGGCAACGAGCGATAAATCTTCGGAATACGAACCAACCTGGGAAGTTAAAAACGTCGGTGGACCGCCTTCAACAGGAACGCTGTATAAACCGGGGCCATCTTTACCGGTTGAATCGATGAAAAGTATCCATTCTGAATCGGATGACCACTGCGGATAAGGACAACACTGGTTGTCTGTGATGCGGGTGGGCTCAGAGGGATTGTCTGCAATACTTTGAAGATTCAGTGGCTCTGAGGGTGTCGGAGTTGGCTTAACATATCTGGGTTCTAATGTCGATTCAATAGAACCATCGGCTAGATTCTCTGAGGTATCAACTCGCCCTTGGGCTATTCGGAAATTTAGTCCCAAAAGGATGAGACTGAGCACAAGACTGGAGAGAACGGCCCTGGAATTCTTACCAGTCATAAGGCCATGCCTTCGAGAACTCGTTTACAAGTGGGTAGCCAAATTTCGTTTCGGGCTGATCTAACATACCAACCCACCTGCGAGGCTCACCAAGTTCTTGAACGAACTCCACCGGTTCCGCACCCGATAATGCAATCCGCTCCCAATCCGCTTCAATAAGCTCCAAAGGATTGTAAGCAATCCCCTGAGTTTCCGAATCACGAATTTCAAGATGCAAATGAGGTCGTGAGTTGCAGGTTAAATCCGGGTCACCGCTTAATGCAACGATCTCACCCTTCTCAACCACTTGCCCGACACGCATTCTCGGACGCACCAGCAAATGACCATAGAATGAATCATACCCATTCGGATGGGTGATCATTAAGTTATGCGGGCCGGCTCCGTGCCAGCTGTCCACCGATTCAACCACTCCATCTCCGATCGCCAGCACCGGAGTCCCACAAGCTGCTGCGAGATCGATTCCAAAATGGAGCCCTTGGCCACCATAGTACACAGAGCGTCTATATTGATAGGCGAAGAACGTGTTTCCGTAGGGTTGGATGAAAAGCCATGTATCTGGACTGGGGTCTCCGGCAAATGGAATTCTGAATGGGCGAGGATCCTCATCCTTGATTCCAGATGCGAATCCTTGCTGAAAAATAATAAGCTGCGCGATTAATACGCTCAGCATCAGGAGCCCAACCGATAATGGTCTAGAATATCGTGAGTCCTCGCGATTTATGCTCATCGCCTTAGATCATCTGACTCGCGTGGAGGAAAGAGTTCATCCAAGACTTCAGGTGCAAATTTCGCTACTGCACTTGCTGAAAGTCCGTTGGACGTGCAAATATCGGTATAAAAATCTGCAGCCTGTCGTTTCGATCTTCTTTTCGACTTCGGATTCATCTCCCACAATCCAAATCGCTGGGTCCAACCCCTCTCCCATTCGAAATTGTCGACCAGCGTCCAGTAATAGTAGCCTTTGACATTCCAATTAAAATTCACGGCTTTCCAGAGTTCTCTGATGTGGCACGCAAGATAGCGGGATCGAATCCGGTCCTCTGGATCTTCAACTCCGTTCTCCGTGATGTAGATCGGTAGTCCATACTCATGTGCCCATTTGAGAGCTTCCCAAAACCCTTCTGGCTCATTTGCAATAAAGCCGGTGGGGCTGACATCTGCTCCTTCCGGGAAACCACTGGCGCTGAAAACCTCACCCGGTTTTGTTAAGTCCACATCCACACTTTCACGCGTGTAGTAATTCAGTCCAAAAAAATCCTGCGTGTTCACGAGTTCGGGTAGTGATGCCCGCCAGTGCAGCATCCGCATTTTGCCCGTGCGGAGCGTTTCTGGAACCACATTGTTAAAAGAGTTGTGTTTGAACACCGTTACGGCACGGTCGAGAAGACTGTGTTTACTTGCAGGCTTGAAGGATCGATAGTGATGCGCCAATCCCACCCGGGCATCAGGCTGAATTTCATGGATAGCCTTATATGCTCTTTCATGGGCTTTGAGCAGACTTTGGGTAACAGCTGGTGCTAAGCGCAAATCTTTTTGTCCTGGTGGAAAGATCCCTTCTATATAGCCAGAAAACACATATACATTGGGCTCATTGATCGTAACCCACATCTCGACTAGATCCTTGAGTGCATTGGCACATTTCCTCACATAACGACCAAAAAGATCTGTCGATTCTTCTCTTAGCCAGCCACCCTTATCCATAAACCATTGTGGATGACTGAAATGGACTAAACTGACCATCGGCTTTATACCCCGGTCAATCATCCCCTGTAGAATTTCACGATACTTTTCAAGCGCGCTCTCGTCCCACACAGATGGATGCGGTTCGATACGGCTCCATTCTAAGGAGAGGCGATGGGTATTCTGTCCAGCTGCCAGCGCTCGATCCATATCTTCAACCCACATGCCATCCCACCATCCGCAAGCATCCTCTGACCGATGAGCATGCAAGATTCGGTCCGCTTGCTGCTCCCAACGCCACCAGTCATTATTTGTGTTCTGCCCTTCCACCTGATGCGATGCCGTTGCGGTTCCCCATAAGAAATTCTTTGGAAATTGATAAATCGCCTCGACCATATCAACCAGCCTTAAACTTCTTTATTCCTTGTTACCATCAACTTTTAATTGTGCCAATAACGAGCGTACACCTGTGGGTACAAACCCGAGATCGAAGGCATCTTCAAAGCTGCCGTAGTCATCGTCAACCACCCTGAATAACACGAGCAATCGCTCTGATAGCAGACGATTAATCAAAACTGAGAGCACTGATTTTGTGAATCCACGACTCCGCCCTTCCTCATCAGCCTCGATATACATCTCAGCAGCGTATCCACTCTTCCAATTTAGACCCGCAGCAGCATAGCCACCACCTCGCGCCTTGATTTCAAAACGAGGCCACCCCTCTGAGTTTTCATCCTCCATTACGAGAATGTTGAGGATCGGTTCGAAGCCCCTAGAATCGAGACGGAGCAGACTGGATAGCTGTAATTTTTCAACATTAAAATAATCGTCAAGCAACGAATCCTGTTCGATGGGTAGATAGATCAGGTGAGGGCGATTTGCAGGCACAGCAATCCGAAGCAGCTTGATCAGCGCTTCATCGGTGCCTGTGAACGGAACAACCAAGGGTCTGAACAAGTCAAATCCAGTTTGTGCGACAACCACAAATGCATTCAGAACATTCGGCTGCGGGAAAAACCCATAAATCGACACCCTCTCACTCGGATGTTCCAACGCATAATATGCTGCTTGAGCATCAGAAGCCACTCTCGGGTTGATCAATCGCTTGATCAGATCGCGCTCATCTGGAGCTATTTTCCTGACCTCTGCCATGTAGTTCTTTGGCCTCTCTGAATAAGAGCTGGAGATGATCCTTTAATTACTTTCTGTCATTTCAATGAGCATGCCAACATCATCAATTTCAGGACCAAGACTGAGGATATAGAAATTTTCCTGAATCGAGTCTGCTTCCTCAGTATTCACCGTGCGGTCTACAAGTCTATAACCAATAATCTCACCTTGTTCATCGAAAGCCATCCCCAGTATACGCAACTCGAAGACCCCTTCGTCTGAGTCAATTTGCGGATCGATCTGGACTTCCACCAGAACCCCGGACCCGTATTCAACTTTCTGCCAATCCAAGCCCAAGAGTTCGACCGGCACAAATCTTGAAACCTCAGAAGCGACCTCAATTGCCGAGAGGATTCGAAGGTCTGCGTAACCAAAATCCTCGGGCTTCTGAGCGAAAACAGCGGAAAGAGGCATAGATTGCTCAGAGGGTAGAAATTGCAGGGTGCTATCGGTTGATTTCTGGGTAAGCAGGTCACCTTGTTGATCATAAAGCCCGATGATCCCGGACAAAGCCTCGATGGTAAAAGGCAGAGGATTATCTATTTCTGCTAGGCATCGGAACTCGCCAGTGAGTGCTTCGAAACAGCGCACTCCTGACTGTTCAATCGCTACAGGGGTTGGTGTGGGTAATAGGACATCCGCAGCTTCCCCTTCGGGCCCTGGAATTCGAAGGGAGGTTCCAACGCTCAAGAATTGTGGGTCGATACCGGGATTCACCAGCACCAGTTCTTCCAATCCAACGCCATAGGTTAATGCGATGCTGAGCAGTGTGTCACCTTCCTGGACAATGTGCACAAATGGTGTCGCAGTCGGATCAGAAGAGACCAGAGCGTTTGAACTCTCCCCCGCCAAGCGTGGAATAGGAGTTCGTGTTGAGGTCGGAAAAGGCCGCAACGTCTCCGTAGCCGTGGGAGTTGAGAGCGTCTGAGATGCATCCGGTGCACAGCTTGCCAGAGAAATTAGGATTATTAGGGACAATATATATAGTACGTTTTTCACAATCGCTGATTATACCAATGGGGGGTAGCATTGACCTTAGCGCTATGCTAGACTGTCGAGGCAGTTCAGGAGAATTCACCTGTGGCGACTGAAACACCCAAACAACTCACGGAAGCCATCGCAGCCGCCCGTGTCGGGAACCGCCTTAAAGCACGGGAGATACTATCTCGTCTTCTCCGAAGCGATTCGTCCAACGCTGAGTATTGGATTTGGATGAGTGCTGTTGTTGATTCCCCTAAGGAACGTGTTTACTGCCTTGAGTCCGCGTTGAAAATCGATCCGACCAATCGGGCCGCAATGCGTGGTCTTGTAATCCTTGGAGCACGCGAACCTTCCGATCGAGAACTT
>JASFLN010000030.1:0-9681 GCA_050118075.1 Anaerolineales bacterium | reverse complement strand
ACTTTCTCGATGCCTTCGAGCACGGTGCAGATGGTGTTTATGTGGTGGCCTGTCCGATCGGGAACTGCCACCACGTGCGTGGCAACGAACGCGGCCTGGCCCGCATCGAGCGGACGAAGCGCATCCTGGACGAGATTGGATTGGGAGCCGATAGGCTGGATATTTTCTTCATGTCTGGCAGCCAGGCGATGGCATTCGCACGCGCTGCAAAGGTCATGACCGAGCGCGTGCGCAACCTGGGACCCAGCCCACTGCGATCTGGCAATGGTATGGAACCACATCTGGATGAAGGACCGCAAGGTCCAGCCATCGGTTGGCACAGCTATCCTCCCGGGGATGAGGTTTAAGGGGACCAGCTGCTGAGGTGGAATATTGAAGCCAGAACTTGATTCGACAAGACTAGAGAGTCTGTCCAACAGCCCGGTGGGCTCGGTGCTTGTCGTCGGCGCGGGTATCGCCGGCATGCAGGCTTCTCTGGACCTGGCGGATACGGGTTTCAAGGTCTACCTGGTTGAGAAGCTTTCTGCTATCGGCGGACGAATGGCGCAGTTGGATAAGACCTTCCCGACGAATGACTGCGCGATGTGTACGATCTCACCAAAGCTTGTTGAAACCGGTCGTCATGCCAACATCGAGATCTTGACCAACACTGAAGTAGTAGAAGTTACCGGTCAGCCAGGTAACTTTACGGCACTGGTTCGGCGAGCGCCGCGTTATATCGACCTGGATCGCTGTGTGGGTTGTTCGGATTGTGTTGAGGTCTGTCCGGTGATCACGCCCGATCCGTTCAACGCCGATCTGATCAAGCGTCGGGCGGTTTACCGCCTGTACCCGCAAGCATTTCCGAACGCGTTTGCGATTGAGAAACGCGGTATTGCACCTTGCCGTGACGCTTGCCCGGCGGGTCAGCGCGCTCAGGGGTATATCGCGCTGATCCGTGAAGGCCGTTGGGACGACGCACTGCGGGTGATCAAGATGGATAATCCCTTCCCAGGCATCTGCGGCCGCATCTGCAACCACCGCTGTGAGGACGCCTGCAACCGGGCAAAAGTAGATGAAGCGATCAATATCCGTGCGCTGAAACGCTTTGTAACCGACAAGGTCTATGCCCGTGAACGTGAACCTGTAGAACCAGTCGAAGTGATTCATGCTGAACGCGTGGCGATCATCGGCGCCGGACCTTGTGGCCTCACCGCTGCGCAGGATCTGGCCCGCGCGGGTTATGGCGTGACCATCTTCGAGGCGATGCCTATTGCCGGTGGCATGCTGCGACTGGGAGTACCTGAATATCGCCTGCCCACAGAAATTATTGAGCGCGAGGTCCAGGATATCCTCGATTTAGGGGTGGACCTGCGATTAAATCACCGGGTCGACGACCTCGATGCGGTCTTCGAGCAGGGCTTCGATGCGGTGCTCATCGCGGTTGGTGCTCATGAAGGCGTGCGCCTTCCCATCCCTGGAGCTGACCTCGAAGATGTGCTGATTAACACTCATTTCTTGCGTGATGTGCGTCTGAATCGCTATGGTGAACAAGGGGATCCGCTTGAAGAAGATGTGCCCGAGCTTGGCGAGCACGTCCTGGTATTGGGCGGTGGCAATGTGGCCATCGACTGTGCTCGTACCGCGATACGGCTTGGGCGCGAAGTCTCGATGGCGTTCCTGGAGAGTCAAGAGGAGATGCCTGCGCATGATTGGGAGATTATCGCTGCACAAGAAGAGGGGGTGCAGCTACATCCCAGCCGCAGTTTTGAGCGCATTCTTCAAGATTCGGATGGGCATGTGCGCGGTGTTGAATGCCAGCGAGTGCTTGCGTTTGAGTTTGACGATTCGGGACGCTTGAGTGTTGACAAAGAACCCGGCTCGAGTCATGTCATCGAGTGCGACACGGTCATTTTCTCTGTTGGGCAGCGCGCTGGCCTGGCGTTCATTCCTGATGATGCCGGCGTGGGGCTTACCGGGCAGCAAACGATTGCCGTGAATCCCAACACACTGGCAGCCTCACGCGCTGGTGTGTTCGCGGCCGGCGATAGCGTGTCAGGGACCGCCTTCGTGATTGAGGCTGTCGACAGCGGTCACACCGCAGCCCGATCGATCATGCGATATCTGGTCGGTGAAGCACTTGAACCGCCCGGGAGCCCGGACCTGCCGGTGGTTGAGATCAGCAGTGAAGAGATCGAGGAACGTCTCGCGCGCGGCGAGATCCACATTCAACCGCGCGTACCTGTGCCCGAGCTATCTGTAGAGGATCGGCGCTCTAACTTCGATGAGATTGAGCGTGGCTACGATGACGAGAGTGCACAGGCGGAAGCAGCCCGCTGTCTGGCTTGTGGCATCTGCTCCGAGTGTATGTCCTGCACATTTGTTTGCGGTCGTGATGCGATCGTGCATGATGATGTCGCCCGCAATCAACGTCTCTCTGTAGGTGCTGTCGTTCTGGCTCCTGGATACCGACCGTATCAGGCGGAAAACTCTGCCGAATTTGGGTTCGGTCGCTACCCGAACGTGATCAACGCACTTCAGTTTGAACGCTTGCTTTCAGCCTCGGGCCCAACGATGGGTCATATCAAACGCCCATCGGATGGGACCCGACCTGACAAAATCGCTTTCCTGCAATGTGTGGGCTCCCGCGATCAAAATCATGACTACTGCTCGGCAGTCTGCTGCATGTACGCCACCAAAGAGGCGATCATCGCCAAGGAACACGAACCGGATCTCGATATCCAAATCTTTCAGATGGATATGCGTGCTTACTCTAAGGGTTACCTGGATTACTTTCGCAGGGCTGAAGACCGCTATGGAATCCGGTACACACGTTGTCGGGTGAGTTCGATCCAACAAGTTCCGGAATCTAACAATCTGATCATTCGTTATGTGAATGAGATCGGAAAACCTGAGTCAGAGCGCGTGCAGATGGTGGTTCTTTCCGTCGGGATGGAGATCGCTCCGGATGTGCAGGCGATGGCGAACCGGTTGGGTGTCGAGCTGGATGAATATGGTTTCTGTCAGGTGCGTACGGACGATCCGCTGCAGACGAGCCGCGCGGGTATCTACGCTGTGGGACCCTTTCGAGAACCCAAGGACATTCCTGAATCGGTCGTAGAGGCTTCCGGCGCGGCTTCAGCAGCCGCAGAAAGGTTGCATCGCTCCCGATTTACGCTGACGGAAATTCCCGAATTCCCTCCTGAAAAAGAGACACGCCATGAAGCACCGCGAATCGGTGTGTTCGTTTGCCATTGTGGCTCGAATATCGCCGGCTTCCTCGATGTAGAAGATGTAACCGATCACGCCGCCACCCTGCCTAATGTCGTACATGCCGAATCAAATCTATATACCTGCTCGCAGGACAGCATTGTGCACATCAGCGAGCAGGTCGAAGAGCATGGATTGAACCGCGTCGTGGTCGCAAGCTGCACGCCGTTAACACACCAACCGCTGTTCAGGGACAGCATCCGTCAGGCTGGATTGAACCCCTTCCTTTTCGAGATGGCCAACATCCGCAATCAATGTTCCTGGGTGCACTCACATGATTGGGACAAGGCTACAGAAAAAGCGAAAGCGCTGGTTCAGATGTCGGTGGCGAGAGCGGCGGAACTGGAGACCGAGCAAACATTACGTGTGCCGGTTGAGCGCAGCGCTCTGGTTGTCGGCGGTGGTGCGGCCGGGATGAGCGCAGCACTCTCGCTCGCGGATCAGGGTTTCCCCGTCCATCTTATCGAGCGCGAGCCTCATTTAGGCGGCAACCTGCGGAAGCTTCATCGCGGTCATGCACGCCAGGACCCGCAGGTTGTGCTCAATGATCTCGTTAGACGTGTCGAAGGAAATCCGCGCATTGATGTCTATCTACAGTCCGAGATCAAGGACACACATGGGTTCATGGGCAACTTTGAAACCCAAGTGATGACGGTGGAGGGGAAAGAGGCGATTATCAAGCATGGTGTGACCATACTGGCCATTGGTGCGGAAGAGTACCGCGGATCGGAGTATGGCTATGGCAGTGACGAACGCATCCTCACCCAAACTGAATTTGAAGCCGAACTTGAACGAGGCGAGGAGCTCCCTGAATCGGTCGTAATGATCCAGTGTGTGGGGCCAGCGGAGGAATACTGCAGCCGGATCTGCTGCACGACGGCTTTGAAGAATGCGCTTGTATTAAAGTCACTTCGCCCGAAAGCAGAGGTGACCATTCTGCACCGGGACATCCGTGCTTATGGATTTAAAGAAAGACTCTATGAGCAAGCTCGCCGTGCAGGCGTGGTGTTCGTCCGTTACGACCGTGAATCGCCGCCCAAGGTCGAGGCCACGGATCGAATAAAGATCACTTGCATGGATTCGAGTCTGCAAATGCCGATCGAATTTCATCCGGATCAATTGGTTTTGAGCATGCCGGCTGTGCCCAGATCCGATGCACATCGGATCGCGGCGATGTTCAAGGTGCCGCTCGACGCCCACGGCTTTTTCCTGGAAGCGCACGTTAAACTGCGGCCGGTCGACTTCTCGACGAATGGTGTGTTCATGGCTGGTATGGCGCATTATCCCAAGCTGCTCGACGAGAGCATGATCCAGGCGCGCGCTGCGGCTTCGCGCGCTGCTCGCGTCTTGAGTCAGGAGACATTGAGTGCTGGCGGAAGGGTTGCGGTTGTTGATCCGGAGAAATGCACCGGCTGTCTGACATGCGTGCGCATCTGTCCGTTTGAGGTGCCGCGCGTACGCGGCGATATCGTCGGCGTTGGGGGTGTGAATGGAGCTGCAGAGATTGAGATATCCGTTTGTCAGGGCTGCGGTTCGTGTGTGGCCGAATGTCCTGCCAATGCGATCGAGCTGCGGCACTTCACCGATGCACAAATGCAATCCAAGGCAAGTGCATTAATGCATAGCGAGCTTGTTTGAAAGCTTTCTGGGACACAGTGAGATAAGGAGCTGTTTGCCGGTGACCGCGAATGGAATTCAAATCGCAGCCTACTGCTGTGAACATTGTGCCTATGCTGCAGCGGACCTTGCGGGAAGTCTACGGATGCAGTACCCGCCATCGATTAAAGTGATCATGGTCCCCTGCACCGGGCGCATTGAAAAACTAGTCCTGCTGCGAGCTTTTGAGGAAGGTGTCGACGGCATTCTGGTGGCAGGTTGACTGCCAGGCGATTGTCATTACCTGGAAGGTAATACGAATGCCAGAAGGCGAATCGAACACCTCAAGACCATCCTGGAGGACATCGGACTGGAAAAAGATCGCCTGCGGATGGTCAATATGTCGGCGGCGATGGCGGCGACGTTTGTTGAGTCGGCGGAAAAAATGAATGAAACGATCGAGACGTTGGGGCTAAACCCACTGCGCAATGGAGCAAGAGATAGCAGTTCGCAGGAAGGAGATAGGCTGCCATGATCATCGCAGAACAAAAACCATTCGAGGAGATCAAAACACTGATCGGGGACGCCGAAAAAGTTCTTGTGGTCGGTTGTGGAACCTGCGTGACGGTCTGTTTCGCAGGTGGTGACCGCGAAGCGGCCATTCTGGCAAGCTCGCTGCGTATGAATGGGAAATTGGAACATCGAACCAGGGAGGTCCAGCATGTGACGGTTCAGCGACAGTGCGAGTGGGAATACCTGGACGAGATCGCACAGCAAATCGAGGAGAGTGACTTGCTGCTGTCGCTCGGTTGTGGGATCGGTGTGCAGGCAATCGCTGAGCATTATCCGGAGAAATGGGTCGTTCCTGGATTGAACACGTCCTTTTTGGGTTTGCCGGAAGAACAGGGCGTCTGGTCCGAGCGATGTGCGGCATGTGGGGATTGTGTACTCGGATTGACGGGCGGCATTTGTCCGATTGCACGCTGCTCGAAGTCTTTGTTGAACGGTCCCTGCGGAGGATCGGAGGCAGGCCACTGCGAAATTGATCCGGACACTCCCTGTGCATGGCAGTTGATCTACGATCGACTGACCGCAATGGACCGGCTTGATGTGTTGTTGGAGATCCAACCCCCAAAGAATTGGAAGACATCCCGTGATGGCGGTCCGCGCAAGATTATCCGCCAGGACCTGCGTTTGGTATCCGAGGAGGCCGACGATGAGTGAAAATCATGCTGACAATGGAGCCGTGTCGAACTCGATCCTGGAGCGGACGCTGCGCGCCGGGCATTTTGCCGTCACTTCAGAGCTGGGGCCACCGCAAAGCGCAGACCGCCAGGTCATTCTGGAGAAAGCCGGTCTATTGAAAGGTTTCTCGGAGGCGGTCAACATCACGGACAATCAGACCGCCATCGTGCGTATGTCCAGCATCGGTGCCGGAGCGATTGTTATTCAAGAGGGTCTTGAACCGGTCATCCAGATGACCTGCAGGGATCGTAATCGGCTTGCCATTCAGAGCGATCTTCTAGGGGCATATGCGCTTGGAGCGCGCAACCTTTTATGCCTCTCTGGAGACCACCAGAGTTTTGGGAATCACCCGACGGCGAAAAATGTCTTTGATCTTGACTCGATACAGCTCGTTCAGATGGTTACGGCCATGCGTGATGAACGTGTCTTTCAATGTGGGGATGCGTTCGAAGGGCAGGAACCACGTCTCTTTATTGGTGCTGCTGCAGCGCCATTTGCTGATCCGATCGAATTCAGACCGTACCGGCTGGCAAAAAAGGTGGCTGCAGGTGCGGATTTCATCCAAACCCAGCTGATTTACGATGTGCCCGCATTTGAAGAGTACATGACGAAGGTGAGGGAACTGGGGCTGCACGAACAAATCTTCATCCTGGCTGGCGTGGGACCGCTTAAGAGCCCGGGCATGGCACGTTATATGAAGAACAACGTGCCGGGTTTGCTTGTGCCCGACGAAATCATCGAGCGGATGACGGCGGCCGGTGAACCCTGGGCCCACATTGATAAGAAGGACCTCACCAAAGAGGATAAGGCCGCCCGCTCGAAAGCCTGGAAGCAGGAGGGGATCCAGATTTGTATTGAGTTGATCAAGGAGCTTAAACAGATTGAGGGCGTGGCCGGTGTGCACATCATGGCGATCGAGTGGGAGCAAGCGGTCGGACCGATTGTGGAAGGAGCCGGATTATATCCGCGTCCCTCCATCGAGAGCCTGCCGGCATAGGAGTTGACGATGACTGAAGAGATCTTGTCAGGAAATGAGCCCATTGAAATCGACAGCTCGCTTGCCCAACTGGTTTTTGAGGAGACCGGGGAAAACGTCCATCTATGCTACCAGTGCTCAAAGTGCTCCAGTGGATGTCCGGTGTCAGGGTTTTTCGATTGGCAGCCCAACCAGATCATGCGCGCCGTGCAGTTAGGGTTAGAGCAGATGGCGCTCGACTCAGATACGCCGTGGCTCTGCGCGGCCTGTCAGACCTGCACTACGCGCTGTCCACAAGGCCTAGATATCTGCGGGATTATGGAGTTCCTCACACGCACTGCGGTTAAACGAGGGTATAAACCGCGCGTGCCGGAGGTTCAAATATTCAATGAAGCGTTCCTGCGGGAAGTCAGGATCTGGAATCGGGCTTATGAGCCCGGTCTGATGGCGGAGATGAAACTGCGCATGCCGGCGCACCTATTTGATGATCTGGACCTCTATGCGCGCATGCTGCGGAAAGGCAAGGTGGGCTTCTTCCCGCATCCCGTGCGAACCCCACGTAAGGTGAAGCGCATACCGGAGGCGGTGGGCGCGGTGGCTTATTACCCTGGTTGTTCTCTGCACTCCACGGCAAAAGAATACGATGCATCTGCCCGGGCGGTGTGTGAAGCGTTAGACCTCCAGCTCTACGAGCCCGACGATTGGGTATGCTGCGGCAGCTCGGCGGCGCACAAAGCAGATCCTGAGCAGGCACTCTGGCTCCCCATGGTGAATCTCTCGATGATGGAGCAAATGGGTTTCAGTGAGGTGACCATGCCCTGCGCGGCTTGTTATAACCGCCATAAAGCTGCCCAGCATGACATTCGAGATCACGATGGGACGCGCGCTCAGATAGAGCACAAACTCGGTCAAGCTTATGAAGATCGGATCGAGGTACGGACACTGATTGAGACCATTCAGCAGCATGTAGGTACAGAAGCGATTGAAGCGCGCGTCAAGCGCCCCCTAAACGACCTTCCTGTTGTCTGCTACTACGGCTGTCTCTTGACCCGACCGCCGGAGATCACAGGAGCGGCGCACCACGAGAATCCAGTCAACATGGACGAGATCATAAGCGCGCTGGGGGCTGAGGTGCGTGACTGGTCCTACAAAACTATGTGCTGTGGCGCGGCCCATTCACTGACGCGCCCGGACATTGTGCTCGAATTGAGTGGCAACCTGATTGAGCACGCCCGCGCTGCTGGAGCCGAAGCGATTGCAGTGGCATGCCCGCTCTGCCATACGAATCTGGACGCAAGGCAGTTTCAGATGGATGTGAAAACATCCGTCCCTGTTCTGTATTTCACTCAGCTGATGGCGCTGGCATTTGATTTGCCGCCGAGGGCGATGGCACTGCACAAAAACTTGGTTGATCCAGTGCCTGTGCTGGCGCGCCGCGGTCTGCTGCCCGGGAAATCACCTTCAACGCCTGCGCCAATCGAGGAGCAGGAAGAAGACAGCACCAGCTACCAACGAAGCCGCACACGTGCGCCTCCCCTATCGGCGCCGGGTGGTACAAGGCGAGTGGAGGTATATGAAGATATCTTCGATCTCCTGCGTCATGCCTGGTATGTCGTCAGCCGGCACTATGATGTCATCGATGATGTGCCCCCCATGATGGTGATGTTTGACTCGGTAGATTTTAAGACCACGCGCCAGGCGGCCGAAAAAGTGCTGGCGAATATGCTGATTGAGGTCACCGAGCGCGTTGACCGCTTTTCTCCGTGGTATTCTCAGCCGGCGAGCGCCTACGGTTTGGCGCACTTCCGGGAGCCAGAATCCAACTGCGTGGAGTGGAGACTTTCTAGCCAGGGGAAGCACCGATGGCAGAAGGTCATTGATGAGTTAGCTGCGGGTATCCGGCGCGACTATGCGCTGTTGCTGGCCAATCTTACCGTCGATCGGGCGGACCAGAGTCCTGCTAAGGACCGTGAGTATACAAGACTTTTCTGTGAGTGCGATCCACCGCGTTCGATTCTTGTGCCAGCTCGACGCCTTGCTGAGCACGAGATCATTTGTGATCACTGCGGCGCGCCGTTTCGCAGGGCGAGTTGAGGAAAAGCCCCCCGGGGATCAGACAACCAGGAACACATTAGCATTGCGAACCGCTGTTTACAGACTGTCCATCATCTCTACCCAAGAGGGAGATCGCGTCGTCGCTAACGCTTCTGGCGAAGACTTTGTTGCCTAGCCGCAGGCTTAAGTCTGCGCGTGGATTAATCGCCAGTACGGACTAGATTTTGGAACAAGATGACTGTTGCGTATCCACGCACGGGCTGAAGCCCGTGGCTACATTAAGGTGAGCAAAGATGGATGATCGTAAGTCCAGTTTGTGCAGAGTGCCGGTGTGTGAAGAGCGGCAAGCGGGAGGATTTCTAGCTTTACTCTAAATGGTAAAAACCCGGGAGGTTCTACTTTACTAATAAAACCCTGATCCGCTCTTCCAATCCCCCATACCCCGTCTGCTTAATCTCCAGCGGCAGTTCGAGATATGCAGCGATCCTATGTGCTTTCTCAACCAGCTCCTGATGCTCACTCTGCGCCAGGTAGAGCACCTTCCTGTAATTGCGAAAATA
>JASFLN010000029.1:0-9702 GCA_050118075.1 Anaerolineales bacterium | reverse complement strand
TCAGGAATCCCCTGATGGCTGACAAGCAAACCCTGCGGAGCCTGGTCAAATCGGTTATGATTTCTTTGTCCAGTATCCATTGAACTCTCCTCAGAGGATCATGCGACCAGAAGAAGCATTAATCCGCTCGTGGAAGATTGATTTATCTCTCAGCCCCCATGCAGGTCATGAGCTGGAGATGGAAGCTGCCGCGCTGCTCGACATAGATCTCACCGAGGTGTTGCCCTACCTTAACGCTGAACTCCAGGGATCCCGCTATACACCTTCAATCCCAGCGCTGGTCTGGATGCATAAGGATCATCAAATCGGCATATTAAAGGATCGCATCGTCCTTGATCACGTGCATGAAGATGATGACGTGGAGGCCCTGCTGACGCAGATCATCGAGGAGGTCAACCAAATTTGGGCTCGCAAAGAAAGCATCCAACCGCGCTATAGCCCGCGCACCTTCCGCCAGCCGTTAGAGATCTACACGTTGCTGCCTCAAACGAACTGTAAAGCGTGTGGTGAGCCTACTTGCTACAGCTACGCGTTAAAGCTTACTGCCGGCATCTCCAAGTTGACCGAATGCACACCGCTCTTCGAGGCTGATGCAGATCTAGAAAACCGTGCCACACTCGAGCGCATTGTGCTGGAGAAGGATCCCACGCAATGAGCTCAATCCTTGACTGGTTAAGAGGAGGGGACCTCCGTTCAGACGGCGCAGCGAATTCGGTAGTCGACGCAGTGGGAAACGACCTGACACTGATCCCTGAACTGATGTACGGCTTGAGTGATGAAAGTGATGTTGTTCGCGGGCGTGCAGCCGATGCGCTTGAAAAAGTAGCTCGAAATCATCCTGAGGCCCTTCTACCCCATCTTGAAGAGATCACTAGGGAGATGAACCAGTCGCAGGTCCCCATGGTGAAATGGCACCTCGCTATGCTGCTTGGGCATCTAATACCTCTGGGAGAGAAGCTCGACACGATCTGCACGGCGTTGATAAATAGGCTCGCAGATGACAGCGTTTTTACGGTGAGTTGGTCGATCGTCAGCTTATGCATCCTGGCCCGCAGCAACCCTGCGTATTCCCAGACGGCACTGCGATCAATTCGCGCATTAAATTCACACCCCAGTAAAGCCGTCAGGGCAAAAGTGCGATATGCAATTCCGTTGCTGACAAATCCCACTACAAAGTTTCCCTCGGGATGGGTAAAGAGCGATCGGACTCGATCGCAAATCTAAGAAACCAGCACGCTTGCCATCATTTATATAAGTGATCAAGGAACCATTCGCAGCAGAAACCCCGCGCACTATTCCTGCTTTGTATTGCCGATCGCAAGCCTTTATTCGGTCGCCTGTGGAAGCGATCGATCAGCTGCCACGATGGTCTAGAATAGTGTCCCGTCAGGGGCTTCCGATGTCATCGATCTCACGGTGCTCGCTCTCATAACGAGGGTGTACCAGGACACATATGCAATTCGAAACGAAGCCAGGAGAACATAGGGCTCGGATGGACTTCTCCAGGGTTTCCTCTGATAATGCCCTCTATGCTTTTTTTGAGAGGGCTCATCCTGGGATTCTCGATTGCCGCACCGGTCGGCCCGATTGGTGTACTCTGCATCCGTCGGTCGATCAAGTACGGCTGGAGGGCTGGCTTCATCTCCGGCCTGGGAGCGGCCAGCGCGGATATGCTTTACGGCAGCGTGGCTGCATTTAGTGTACAGGCCGTCTCGGACCTTATGATCGGTGCACAAAGTTGGCTGCGCGGGATCGGGGGTCTCTTCCTGATCTACCTAGGTATGCGCACATTCCAGAAGAAAACCGCGGTTGCAGCAGCCCCCGAAGAGAGATCGAGCTGGCTTGTGAGCTATACTTCGACATTCTTACTGACCATCACCAACCCACTGACGATCCTTTCATTCGCAGCCATCTTTGCCTCGATTGCCCCTACCAACACCGAGCTGACAACGATGAAGTCACTGCAGATGGTGGCAGGTGTGTTTTCAGGTTCAAGCTTGTGGTGGATGATCTTGAGCGTCACGGCTGGTTGGCTCAAATCCCGACTCAGTGAGCGATTTAACCAATGGATACAATGGGTATCTGGCATGGTGATTGTGCTCTTCGGTATCGCCGCGATAGGATCGCTGCTGCATTAAAGACCTGAGACTAAGGCAGAAGAAAGGTGACCTATGAACATACAGGAGAGAATTCGTAAACACCGCGAGCGTTGGACGGAGATTGACCAATGGCACGATCCAGATCTCACGGATTGTCTTGATTTCATGGCTACTGAAGTTGCTGAAGCAATTGATAAACGCTTGCGCACCTCACCACGCTATACACGCAACACGAAGAAGGACACCCCAACACCAGAGGAGATCGGCATAGAAGTCTTTGATGCGATTATGATGGGCTGCATCGCGCTCGATCTTCTGGACCTGGACATCGAGGAAATCGCCCAAACCAAGTTAGCTCTGATGGATAGAAAGCGAGGCGTCAAGCCGGAAGGATGATCGCATCTTCAGGATCATCTCATCGGGAAGTGCAATGAACGGCACACAACTACCAAAGCGGTTGGGCGCAGCGGATCGTTTCTGCTGTGGTCTGCGGGACGCCAGCGCCTGGATCGTGACCGCCCTGCTCAGCCCCTCTTTTTATATATAACAACTCGATTTTAGCTCCATTAATACCTGGATATTAGGGTAGAATTATTTTATAATTAGGCTACCCTAACTATAAGGATCGATCCCGCAACGTGTCCCTGCCGTCACAGAATGGTCAGAGGAACGTCAGTCCGAAGTCCAGCCGCACCTGTGCACATCGCGTAATAATGGTGCCGTGACAAACATCATCTGGAATGAAATTCCAGGAGTGAGTAATATTTATCAGTATGATCTGGAAAAATATTCTCCGCCGCAAAGGTCGCACGATACTCACTGTATTGGGGATCAGTGTTGGTGTTGCCGCCATCATCGGTCTCGGCGCCCTGGCAAAAGGGTTCGAAGCCGGCTACAGCTCCATGCTGTCTGGCAGTCAGGCAGATCTGGTCGTCAGCCAGCCAGAAGCGCTTGACATAAGTCTGAGCGCCATTGACGAGGAAGTGGGCGGAGATTTGGCCGCGCTCTCTGAAGTCAAATCAGTGAGCGGGATGCTGGAGGGCTTTGTCCAGGCAGAGGGCAGCCCTTTCTTCTTCGTATTCGGTTATCCATTAGACAGTTTCCTGCTTGATCGTTTCCAGATACAGGCTGGAGATGGATTTGGTGATCGAAGCGGCCGCAGCAGCAGTCGTGCAATCTGGATCGGATCCGCAGCGGCCGAGAGCTTTAACAAGGACGTTGGCGATTCGATCCGTCTGGGGGATAGCCTCTATAAGGTCGAGGGGATCTATCAGACCGGCGACCCCCTTGAAGACAGCGGCAGCGTTATAGCGCTTGAAGAAGCACAGGTTCTGCTCGGAAAACCACGTCAGGTTAGCCTTTTCTACATCTTACTCAAGGACCCCAGTCTAGATACACGTTTGATGGACCGTGTCGAGCGCCGCTGGCCCGATCTGGCAATCAGCACAACCAGCGATTTCCTCGACAATCAGATCACGGCAGACGTCATGCAAGGCTATGTTTGGGCGATCGCCGGCTTGGCGATCCTCATCGGCGGAGTCGGGATGACGAATGCACAATTGATGGCTGTTTACGAGCGCACGCGTGAAATCGGAGTGCTGCGCGCGGTTGGGTGGTCCCGCTGGCGCGTGTTACGCATGATCCTGGTGGAATCAATCTTTGTCGGTTTATTAGGCGGAGTGATTGGAATCGGACTCGGATGGCTCGCTCTCTTCGCGTTTTCAGACATCTTTCAAATGTTTGGAGCCAATACCACCTCCATTGGTCCCGACCTCTTAAGTCAGGCTGTAATCGTAGTGCTAACACTCGGACTGGTCGGAGGGATCTACCCGGCCTGGCGGGCGTCACAGCTGGAACCGGTAGAAGCGTTGCGCTATGAGGGGGGCAGCAGCGGCAGCGGTGTTAAGCGGCTCCCCTTCGGGGGTATGCCAGTTCAGAGCCTTTGGCAGCGTACTACGAGGACGCTCTTGACACTGTTTGCCATCGCTCTTACGGTTGGATCAATCCTGACACTTGAAAGCATCGTCAATGGGGCAGGATCGGAATTGGGAAATATGATCTCTGGCTCAGACGCCGAGATCGCCATCCGCCAGGCTGATATCGCCGACACCAGTTTGAGCGCGATTGATGAGCGCGTCGTTGATCGCATTGCTGCGCTGCCTGAAGTCCGCAGCGTAAGTGGGATGGTCATGAACGCCGTTATGCTCCCTGAAACAGGGGGATTCATGCTGCTGTTAGGTTACGCGCCCAACGAATTCGCCATCCAGCGCTTCGACCTTATCGAAGGGCAGCGGCTGAACAGCAATCATCAAATCATGATCGGCGCAACGATTGCTGAGGCGACAAATAAGGACGTCGGCGATACAATGGAAATCTCAGGTCAGCGCTTCAAGATCGTTGGCATCTTTGAAACGGGTGTCGGTTGGGAGGATATGAGTGGCGTGATATCGTTGCGGGACGCACAAGCATTTGCAGGACGCCCACGCAAAGTGACGATGCTGATGGTGGATGTACGCGAACCACGTCAAGCACCGTCCCTCGTGGAAGAGATAAATGTCCGCTTCCCGGAAGTTCACGCCGCTGCCAGTGGTGAATTTGTCGAACAAATGCCGGATATGCAAAACGCCGATGGGATGCTGAATGGGATTTCCATTCTGGCCATCGCCGTGGGTGGTGTTGGTGTGTTGAACACGATGCTCATGTCGATCCTGGAGCGCACACGTGAAATCGGAGTATTGCGTGCTATCGGTTGGCGCCGGCGCACCATTCTCAGCCTGATCCTCCGTGAAGCACTTTTACTCGGACTTATAGGCGGTGCCGCCAGCATCCTTATCGCTTTGCTGCTGGCAACCGCCATCCAATTAGTCCCGATGTTTGGCGAGGCGATTCAACCGGAATGGACGTTAGGCGTATTCTTAAGAGCGATCTTGATCGCAGTCCTACTGGGCTTATTTGGAGGCTTGCTGCCCGCGTATAGGGCGACACGTTTGCAGCCAGTAGAAGCGCTGCGTTATGAATAATATATGGAGAACTAAACATGAATAAAAACCATCATAGAACACTATACTGGATGCTTGTGCTCCTGCTCGGCACCCTGCTGGCCGCCTGCTCAAGTGGCGATGCTGCCCCAACCGAGGCGGTGGATAACATGCCAGTGGAAGATTTCACTCCCGTCGTCAGTGCTACCGGCATCGTCGAACCCGACCGCTGGGCTACACTCAGCTTCGCTTCAGGGGGGCAGCTGACCGATCTTCTCATCCAGCGCGGCCAGACGGTCGATCAGGGCGAGCTGCTCGCCCAACTTGGTAACGTTGAGCAAGCTCGCTCGGCACTGACTGCAGCGCAGCTCGAATTGATCAACGCCCGCCAAACTCTAGACGACCTATACGAAAACGCCGATCTGTACACCGCTCAGGCACGCCTTGAATTGGCCAACGCCCGGGACTACCTGGATGATGCAGAGTATGACTGGCGAGTGCAGCAGGAAGGCTACCGCGCCAGCGACGAAACCATCGATGAGGCGGAAGCCAACCTTGTGCTGGCCGAGAACGAAGTCGATCGAGCAAAAGATGCCTACGATCGCCTTTCTGGTCGGTCGGAAGATGATGGGCCCCGAGCATTGGCACTTTCCAACCTTTCTGCAGCCCGTCAGCGTCGTGACGCCATCATCCGCCGATTAAATTGGTACAAAGGTTTTCCGACCGAAATTGAACAAGCGATCCTCGATGCAGAGGTCGCAGAAGCAGAAGCGCGTCTGGCTACAGCAGAGCGCGAATACGAGAAGGTCAAGGATGGTCCTGACCCTGAAGCGGTCGAGCTCGCCGAGGCGCGTCTAGCCAATGCTGAAGCAGCTGTTCAAGCTGCCGAACAGGCGCTCGATGATGCCGAATTGCGTGCGAATTTCAATGGGACTGTCAGCGAGGTCTATGTTCGGGAAGGTGAATTTGTGGCCCCGGGACAACCTATCCTGGTGATGGCGGATCTAGAGAACCTCAAGGTCGAAACGACCGATCTGAATGAAATCGACGTCGCCCAGATCGAGATCGGGAACACGGCCACAGTTACATTTGATGCACTGCCCGATGTAAGCCTTCAAGGAACGGTAACCTATATTGCCCCCAAGGCGAGCGAGGGCACTGGTGTGAACTATCCGGTTGAAATTCGGCTGGATGACGAACTGCCCCAGGACGTACGCTGGGGTATGACCGCATTCGTGGATATCGAGCTTCAACAATAACAACGCAAGGCGGGCTAATGACCGACGAAGCATACTTGCTTGAAACAAGAAAACTGACCCGAATCTATGGCGACGGAGACGAAATCCGCGCCCTGGATGACGTCAACCTTAAGGTTAAGAAGGGCGAACTGTTGAGCGTCATGGGGCCAAGCGGGAGCGGTAAGAGCACCCTGCTGAACCTGATCGGCGCACTGGACCAGCCCACCACAGGACAGGTATTCGTATCAGGCCAAGATCTCGCCGAAATCAAGAATGTCGATGAGTTCCGGGCTAAAACGGTTGGGTTTGTCTTCCAACTACATAATTTGCTGCCAACACTTACCGCCCGCGAGAATGTGGAAGTCCCTATGCAAGGCCGCGCCAGCTCCAGCCAGAGACGGAGTCGGGCCGAGTACCTGCTCGAGCTTGTCGACCTGGCGGATCGTATGAACCACTTACCCAATCAGCTTTCAGGTGGCCAGCGGCAGCGGGTAGCGGTGGCGCGCGCACTCGCGAATGAGCCACCGCTCGTGCTTGCGGATGAACCGACCGGCAACCTGGATAGCTCTGCGGGTAAATCTTTAATGGATCTTATCCGGCGCTTGAACAAGGAGCAGGGGACGACCTTCCTGGTGGTCACCCATGATCCGGCGGTTGCCCGACAGACGAACCGCGTCATTGTGATGGGTGATGGCAAGATCGTGCGCGAGGACCTCATCGGTTCGCCCATTGAGGAGGACCTCAAAATGTGGCGTCACAGCGGTCTCGGTCGGCGCATCATAACCAAGGACTATGATGACCTGGCCCAGCTGGAGATCTCCGGCGAGCAAGTTGAAGTGCTCCAGGAACTGCTCAAATCTGCAAATGGTGATTAATTATGAATCGTAACAAGAGCAAGCAAGGTACGGAACAAAAATGCACAACCACATATATGCCACTTGGCAAGCCGTGGCTGTTGATCTTCAGCGTTATTTTGATCACACTATTGACAATCCTGCCAGGAGGCACCTTCGCTGCGTCTGGAGCACCTCAGCATGAAGCTCAGCCTCGTAAAATTCAGGATTGGTCAGTAATCACTCCATCAAATGTGGCTGATCTGCAGCCTGTTTTCAAACTCAGCGGGCACAAGAAGGATGTGACCGCAATTGCGATCTCACCCGATAGCACGCTGCTTGCTTCGGGCTCGGTGGATGGCGAAGTCCGTGTCTGGGATGCTGCCAGTGGAGACTTACTCCTCAACCTCCAGGCTCATCCTTATGAGATCACAAGTCTTGTCTGGTCTCCAGATGGGAGCACACTTGCGACGGCCACAACGGATCGTTTTATAAAATTCTGGAACCCTCAGAGCGGCGAGCTGACGAAAACAATCGAAGCCCGGCTGCTTGATTATGTGCTCGAAATCCGCTTCTCACCGGACGGAAAGCACCTGGCGATCGCGGGACCGGAGTGTCTCGTCGTGCTCAGAGATGTTGAAAGCGGCATCCTGTACAAAACATATCACCAGAGGCACTGCCTGCCTCGATCAGGGGGATCGGTATATTCATGGGGCATTGATTTCGATCAACAGGGAGAACACATCATTCTCGGTTTTAGCCAACCAGCCTGTAATTGTGGCTCAATTCAAAACTGGGAGACCGATGTCATCGCCTCTAATGAGCTCGTATATGGCTTCAGCTTACCTGTAGTAGATCTAGACCTCTCTCCGGATGGGGATAACATCGCAATCGCCATGTTCGCGACAAATTTCATCCGCGTGATCGACTCGGGAAAGATCTACCCGCTGCACGATCTTCAAGGACACATGTTCAGGGTCAACAGTGTCCATTTTTCGCCGGATGGACAGCTGCTCGCCTCGGCCTCAAACGACCGGCGCATTGGATTTTGGGACACGGATTCTTGGGAGCTTATTAAACTTATCCCCGCTCACGTCGACGCCGTAACCCAACTTCAGTTTGCAGCGGATGGAACTTATCTTGCTTCCGCCTCAAGAGACGGCCTCGTGATCATCTGGGGCGTCGACAATTCGGGATAGCGGATCCACGTCAATATGGAAGACACGGCAACACAGAACAGATCCACCAATCCAGCACCTCTTGGTGTCAAGCTGCTCTCGGTGGTTCTGCTGGTATTCGGACTGTTAGCCTTCTTCGGCTCTCTATTGCTATGGGGTCAAGGATCGCTTTTTAATCCACCCGGAGGAATTGACTTGGGTCTTCCCGTTGCAGACCTTCTGATCAACGCTCCTGCTTCGATCCTTGCCGCCGTAGGTTTATGGCGTTTGCAGCGTTATGGTTATGTTGCCTCACAATTCGTCGCCGGGTTCTACATCTACGCTTCTGTAGAAATTTTCGTCGCGCTATTGCAAAACGGCGCAGCTTCAACCGGGGAATTTTTAGCAATTCTGATCCCACAGCTTCTTGCGGTGTTGACCGCTGTTTTTCTGGTGTTTTACCTCTGGAGGATCCAGGATCGCTTCTCCACAGGCAATCCTCATTAGCAGACTAGAACCCTGCTCTCCTGCGATCCTTTATGGTGAACCTCAGCCAAGCGCGTAAGCCCGGGTACAATCTAAACAACCACCATTGAGGCTTGATATGCAGTTCCCTGAGGTTTCTGGCAAAAATCTTGACCGCGAGATCCGCACCTATCCAAATGACTTTGAGGGGAAACTCAACCTGGTTTTCATTGCCTTCCAGCAGTGGCAGCAGACCAGCATTAACACCTGGCTTCCATTTGCAGCTACCCTCGAGGCGGAGCGGGATGATCTCACCTACTACGAATTCCCCACGATCCAATCCATGAACCGGATTTTCCGCACATTCATCAATGAAGGCATGCGCGCCGGGATCCCCGACCCCAAATCCCGCGAGCGCACGATTACCCTATATCTGGACAAAGAACCTTTCCGCGCCGCCCTCGATATGCCGGATGAAAATCGCATCTACGTGCTGCTCATCCGCCAGGATGGTGAGGTCTTATGGAGAACGCGGGGCGGATACAGCGCGCAGAGAGAACAATCGTTGCGCGCTGCGATTCAAGCAGCCGGGGCTTAATCTTGATCCGTCAAAAACGCTGGTTGGACAACGGTCGCTATCCCGATTGGTTCCTGCGTCTGGTTGTACGCGTGGTCCTCAACCGCGGTCTACGCGCAGGATACGCACGCGGCGTCGAGCGTCTCACCAGCGCCAAGCAAGCGATGCTGCGTAAGTTCCGCCGGGGCCCGATCGCCACCCATACCCAGGACGCGAACATTCAACATTACGAAGTCGACAGCCGCTTCTTCGAACTTGCACTGGGCCCCTGGCTTAAGTACAGCTGCTGCTATTGGCCAGAGGGTGTCAATGATTTGGCGACTGCCGAGCGCGAGATGCTTTCCCTGACGTGCAA
>JASFLN010000028.1:0-9818 GCA_050118075.1 Anaerolineales bacterium | reverse complement strand
TTCCTATATCGGCGAGGAACAAGGTTCCAGCGACTTTCTTAAGACCGTGCTTGGGGAGGGCCAGCGTGAGTGTACGCGTTGGCAGGATCGATACTCCGGGAGCAGCTCCAGTTGTTGCGTCGACCCCGGAGGGGATGTCCAGACTCAGGATTGGCAGGCGCGAAGGATCGAGTGACTGGATGAAGGTTTTGGCTAAGCCTCTAGGTGCGCCTTTCAAGCTATATCCAAAGATAGCATCAATAACCAGCGACGCATTAGAAAGCAGGCTGTCCAGTGCATCAGTCGGCTGTGCGTCATAACCACTGGCTTTCAATACTGCGTACTGTCTCTTAGCGGCTCTAGAAAGAGCATCGGGACTCTGTGTCATCAGTAAATCTACATGGTAGCCATGATTAATTAGATGGCGCATACAAGCCAATCCGCCGCCGCCATTTCCTCCCGATCCGGTTAAGAGCAGTATTCGCGAAGCGTTCTGACACAGCTGCATGGCATGCAGGGCTAAGGTTCGACCGGCATTTTCCATCATTTGCAGGACCCCTAGCGAATAGGTCTCCTCTGCAAGTTGGTCAACCGCGCGCATTTCCTCCGCTGAGACGGAAGGGATTCGAATACCCTGGTTCGTTTCAAAGTAAATCCTGTTTGTGTGAGGATGATCGGATGGCATCTTGGTTTATCCTAGGGTGATAGGGAGGGGAGAAGGATTAGTGCAGAATCGACCTTTACGGTTTCGGAGATCGCGTGATCCCATAAATTGGTGAGAATTTTCTAAAATTCGAAGACGAAGAAACGTAATAAAACTGGAAAGGATTATTGGTGCTCAGTGGGCTTCATATTGTGGGTTAAAACTTGACGATCGGGTTAAGAGTTTTTGCCTGTTGGACCCAACTTTTAACCTGACGCTTGGAAGGGAGTCGTCGAACAAGATGTTTCTGTTCGTTGACCTCGGTGATCGTCCTATGCAGATTCAGTGGGTCTCGGTTTCGGAGTTCTTTTACGGTATCGACCCCTGCCTCTTCAAGCAGATCCGAATATTCCTCACCGATACCTTTGATGCGAATTAAATCAGCTAGATTCACCCATTCCAGGATGAGTTTCTCGCTGATGCCTGTGTTCTCAGATAGGTCTTTCCGACCGCGCCGCGTACCACCAACCTGAAGCAGTCTCGCAGTGGAGTGCACTCCCACCTCGATCAGTTTCTGCTGATAGTTTGGGCCGATGCCCTCGATGTCGATGATCCTCACCATAAATGCATCCCTCTCTCGGATTTCGAATCGTTAATCATTGTAGACGGTTGGTGACTTTCAAGGCAAGTCAAGGGAACACCTTGCCTGGGTCCTTATTCTACTTAAGAATGTGGATGGGAGATAGGTTTTAGTTGACGGGTATCAGCAGGTTATCTATACTTTCATTGGATCTGAGCGAAGAGAAAAAGGTCCAACCCATGCTCTGATACAGAACATAAGTCTAAACTCCGGAAAGGGTCCCAGTACATCTATTTCGATATTGATTTGCATGGTTTAATAATCCCTACCTAGGATCGCTAACAGTTCCGGGAGAGAAAGAGTGAGCATAGGGATTGGATTGCGGCAGGTCCAGGAAGCACTGGACCGGAAAGGCAATCTGGTTCAACAAGAGTTCATCAATATGAGCGATGAACTGGACGAACTGAGCCACAAAATTGTTGAAGCAGAAGGCGAAGAGAAAAAAGCGCTGAAGGAAGAACAGCGCCAATTACGTGAACGTCAGCGCCTGGTTGCAGAAGAAGTTAACCTGTGGCGAACACGTGCGCGTCGTGTGCTCACGCAAACCGGTGAAAGCACATTGCGTGCATATTTAGACGAGCTGTTGACGCTTGACGAGCCTTCGATCGTGCCTTCGATTAAGCAAGCTCTGCGATTGCTAGACACACCCCCTGAAGAGCGCGGACCAATTGATGCGGCACCGGAGTTGAAAGAACAATCGCCTGTCGGACGATTGATCGAACGTGCGCGTACGGAATATGATCTGCGTGCAAGTGATCCGGGTGTTCGCCAAAGAGAAGCGATTGCGTTTGCAAACCGACCTGGTTTTGCCCAAGACGATCAGATCCTGGCAGAGATGGCAGCGGCGATGAAGGATCCTGATCCGCTGGTCGCAGAGTTAGCCACACTCACCACAATCCAGCTTTATAGATTTCAGGCGACGCGCTTCGCAGATCTGGACATGGCGCACGAAGCGGTCCAGTACCTGGCCCGTCTGAACCATCCAAGGGTGATCCCGGTGCTGATTGAGGTGGTCGAACAGAGACGCGTAGGCTATATGGAGCAGGATGGGGAACACGTCGAGAGGCATAATGATCGCTCAAGAATGGTGGCGCTGCTGCGATTGGTGAAATGGCATACGGCCGAAGCTAAGCTCACAATACAAAAAATGCGCTATGACCAAAACGAGCACATCTCTAAAGCTGCTGAACGGGCGCTTGAACTGTTTCCTGGCCCCTGGACAGGCACAATCCCCGCAAAAAGCGAGAAATGACCCTGGTTTTACCCTGTGAGAGGGGTTGTGGACGCTCGCTGACCCTTGACAGGGCGATCATCTGCAATATAATTATCCGAGGTTGATACATATTTCATTTTTCGGTCGGCGCCTGAGGAGCGCTTGGGGTGAACTGCGTCCCATGCGCTTATTTGCTTTGTCACCAAATTAGCACGTTTGTTCGAATTGTTCATAACGGGGTTTGTCTAAACCACCGCAACACGCGACGGAGGTACTTGGGTGGAATCTAAAGGTTTTCGTGCACTCCGGATCAGTCTTGCTTCTCCAGAAACGATACGTAGTTGGTCACATGGTGAGGTTCTAAAGCCAGAAACGATCAACTATCGACGTCTACGTCCAGAAAAGGACGGTTTATTCTGCGAGGCGATCTTCGGTCCAACCAAAGATTGGCAATGTTACTGCGGAAAATATAAGAATATTCGCTTTAAAGGCATCACCTGTGAAAAGTGTGGTGTGGAAGTAACTCGCTCCGCCGTCCGACGTGAGCGAATGGGGCATATTAGTCTTGCCGCACCGGTAGCACATGTGTGGTACACGCGTCGAGTACCCTCATACCTCGGGCTGCTGCTGGATATCTCACGACGTAATCTTGATCGGGTGCTTTACTTCGCACAGTACGTCGTCACCTATGTCGATGAAGATGCTCGAAAGAAGGCGATTAAGCGCATCGACGATGAGCTTGTTGAGCTGGAGACTGCGGAGAAGAAAGCTTTAAAGGAGAGCGAAAGCGAGATCAAGAGTGGTTTGGAAGCTCGTCTCGCTGAGCTCGAAGAGCAGAAGAAGGCAATTCAGGACGAATACGAAGAGGAAGTAGGGGAGAAGATTGATCCTGTTATCCGTGAGGGTCAGCGTCTTGAGAATACACTCAAGGATAAACAGGATGTAACCATCAGAGCTCCGATCCAGTTTAAGGAATTGGACACGTTGGTTGCGGATAAAGGTGAGACGATCAACAAGGATCACATCACCAAGGTCCAGGAATTAGTTAAATCACATCTTGACGAAGTCGAATCCGCTCTGCAGGAAGAGCGCGATCAGAAGCTCGAGCAATTGGCCATGGACATCGAAGAAGCCAAAGCCGAAGCCGAACTGGCGCTCTCCCAGCTTGACGATTTCATGGATGAGACGATTGTTGAAAACCGCGAATCGCTTGAACGTGATCGTGAAGATCTGCAGGCGATCGATCAGATGATGTTCCTGGGTGAGACCCAATACCGGGAGCTCAAATCCAGGTGGGGTCAGGTCTTCCGCGCAGATATGGGTGCGGAGGCGTTTTATGAAATCCTGCAGCAGATCGATCTTGATCAGCTGGCAAAAGATCTCTGGAAGGAAGTGCGAACCACCCGCAGTAAACAGCGTAAGAAGAAAGCGACCAAACGCTTGAATGTGGTGGAAGCATTTCGTCGATCTGAGAACCGTCCCGAGTGGATGATTCTTACCATCCTTCCCGTTATCCCGCCGGATCTGCGCCCGATGGTTCAGTTAGACGGTGGTCGTTTCGCGACTTCCGATTTAAATGATCTCTACCGCCGCGTGATCAATCGCAACAATCGCCTTAAACGATTGGTCGAACTTGGAGCACCGGATGTGATCGTGCGCAACGAGAAGCGCATGCTTCAGGAATCGGTCGACTCCTTGATCGATAACTCTCAGCGGGGTAAGGCGCTTTCGAGACGTGGGCGACGTGAGCTGAAATCACTCAGCGATATGCTCAAAGGTAAGAAAGGGCGCTTCCGCCGGAACTTGCTCGGAAAGCGCGTCGATTACTCCGGTCGATCGGTTATCGTTATTGGGCCGCATCTGAAACTATTTCAATGTGGCTTGCCAAAATCAATGGCGCTTGAGCTCTACCGACCCTTCGTCATCTCAAAGCTTGTTCAATATAACTACGCTGCAAACGTCAAGGGTGCCAAACGCATCATCGAGCGTGAACGGCCTGAGGTATGGGAGGTGCTGGAAGAGGTCATTAAGGACCGTCCAGTGCTCCTAAATCGTGCCCCGACGCTGCACCGTTTGGGCATTCAGGCTTTTGAACCGACACTGGTGGAAGGCAAAGCAATTCAATTGCACCCGTTGGTATGTGCAGCTTTCAACGCGGACTTTGATGGTGACCAGATGTCGGTACACCTGCCGCTTTCCAAGCGAGCAGTCACTGAAGCGCGTGAGCTGATGCTCTCCTCTGTGAACTTGCTAAAACCTGCGGACGGTGAACCGATCGTCGGACCTACAAAGGATATGATCCTCGGTGTTTATTACCTCACCATGGCTGTGGAGGGCAGGGAGCATCGTGGAGCTGGCAAAGCATTCAGCGATTTCGACGAGGTCGAGATGGCTTATGCTCTCGGGCATGTCGAGATCCATACACCGATCAAGATTCAGATGGAGACATGGTACAACGAGGATCACGAGAAGTTGGATGAGCCTGAGAAGCGTGTGATCGAAACGACAGTAGGTCGAGTGTTCTTCAACCAGGTCCTACCCCCTGAACTGCGGTTTGTGAACCGCGTGCTGGACAAGGGTGAAGTTCAAGAGCTGGTGGGGGACGTTTACCAGCTTCTGCGGGAAGAGGGAACTCCGACGGTTGTAGACGCGATCAAGGACATCGGATTCGAATATGCAACCAAGTCCGGTACAACCATCGCGGTTTCCGACATCACCGTCCCGAACAGCAAGGCGGACATCATCTCCCAGACATTAGAAGAAGCTGAAGCGGTGCGCCAGGATTACCGGCGCGGCTTGCTTACCGAGCAGGAGCAGAACGAAAGGGTCATCGAGCTCTGGCAAAACACCACCTCCAATGTGGCTGATGAGGTCAAGAGCTCCATGGATCCAGCGGGGAACTTAAGCATGATGGCGATTTCGGGTGCCACCAAGGGTGGCTTCCAACCCATCTCCCAGCTTGCGGGCATGCGCGGTCTGATGGCAGACCCCGCTGGTCGCATCATCCCGCTACCCATCCGTTCTAGCTTCCGGGATGGCCTTAACACGCTCGAATACTTCATCTCGACTCACGGTGCGCGTAAGGGTTTGACCGACACCGCGCTTCGAACTGCCGATGCGGGGTATCTCACTCGACGTCTCGTCGACGTCGCTCAGGATGTCATCATCAACGCTGAGGATTGTGGAACCGAAGAAGGTATCTGGATCCGCCGTGGGGACGATGTAGCTGGCCAGGACCTGGCGGACCGACTTTTCGGACGCGTGCTCGCCCGCCGCGTTGCAGATCCTGATACGGGTGAGGTGATTGCCAAGAAGGGTGACATCCTCGATCTCAAGATCGCCAGGCGCATCGATCGTTCGGGAGCCGAACAAGTTTTTGTCCGATCTCCCCTGACTTGCGAACTGCAGTTCGGCATGTGCCAGCAGTGTTACGGAATGGATCTTGGACGCGGCCGGATGGTCCAATTGGGTGCTGCCGTTGGTATCGTCGCAGCTCAGTCTATTGGAGAACCCGGCACGCAGCTCACGCTGCGTACATTCCATACAGGCGGTGTCGCAGCAGGTGGTGACATCACAACCGGTTTGCCCCGCGTTGAGGAGCTCTTCGAAGCCCGCATGAAACCTAAGGGTGAAGCGGTTATTTCGGAGATTGCCGGTACGGTGGAGATCATCCGTTCAGATATGCCTGATGGCCCGCGCACGATCCGCATCTCGAACAGCCAGTTGATCAAGGACGAATACAATGTTCCGGGCAACTGGGCGCTTCGAGTTGAAGATGGTGATGAGATTGAAAGCGGCAAGTTGATCGCTAAGCGTGGTGACTCGAAGATTAAAGCCTCGCACGGTGGCCGCGTGCGCCTCGAAGATCGAAAAGTGATCGTCTCATATGATAAGGTTGACGAGGCTGAATACGAAATTCCTGCCAGCGCGAGGTTGCTGATCAAAGATGGCGAGAAGATCGAATCCGGTAGACAGCTGACCGAAGGTTCGCTCAATCCGCACCGCATCCTGCGCATTATGGGACGCGAGCTGGCGGAACTCTACCTGCTGACCGAGGTTCAGAAAGTCTATCGATCACAAGGTCAGAACATCAACGACAAGCACTTTGAGGTGATCATTCGCAAGATGTTCTCCAAGGTGCAAGTCACACAACCAGGGGAGACCACATTACTGCCTGGTGATCTGGTGGATCGTCGTTATTTACAGAGGATTAACGAGGAAGCCATTGGCGAGGGTAAACAGCCAGCCAAGGCGATGCAGGTGCTTTTAGGGATCACCAAGGCTTCGCTTAATACCGAATCGTTCCTTTCAGCCTCCTCATTCCAGCACACGATTAAGGTACTGGCCAAAGCAGCCATTGAAGGCAAGGTTGATTACCTGCGTGGTTTGAAGGAAAACGTGATCATCGGCAAACTCATTCCGGCGGGAACTGGTTTCCCTGGTTCCGATATGGCTCTCCATGATGAGCGTATCGACGGTGAGCTTCCGGCTGAGCTTGAAGAAGAACTTGTCGAAGCAGAGGAGTTGCCTGCGGCAGAAATGGATGCGGTGGCTGCAGATTAGTTAAACGGCAGGTATTTAGAGGCTATAACTAATCCGTTGACAGTCTGCGTCCTGAAGTTTATAATCTCATTCCTGCCCCAGCTCATAGCTTGGGGCAGGAGTATGTATCCCCCTCTTCCCCATGATCCGGCGGTGAGACGCGGGATTGATGGTGAAGTGAAGTTGGAGGAAAATAATGCGATATGCTATTTTGGAATCGGGCGGCAAACAGTACGTCGCCCGTGAAGGCGAGACGATTGAAGTCGATCGTCTGCCGCTTGAAATCGGGAAGCCGGTCGAATTTGACCAGATCCTTCTCGCGGTTGACGACGGGAAGATCCTGGTCGGCGATCCACTTGTAAAGGATGCTGCAGTCAAAGCTAAGGTCGTCGACCAGATCAAGGCGAAGAAGATTATCGTCTTCAAATACGTGCCCAAACAGCGCTATCGTCGCAAGGCTGGGCACCGACAGAAGTACACGCGTGTAATCGTAGATGAAATTGTTCTGCCTGGTGGCAAGAAAGCTTCCGAAAAGAAGTCTGAAACAGAAAAACCTGCAGAGAAAAAGAAATCGACAAAAAAGAAATCCGCTGCAAAGAGCACCTCGAAGAAGGCGGCCGCGAAGAAGTCTACCGCTAAGAAGTCTTCAACGAAGTCGAGCGCTAGCTCAAAATCCAAGCAGTCAAGCAAGAGCAAAGCTAAGAAGAGTACTGCAGCGGGCAAGAAGAGCTCATCAAGTTCAAAGAAAAGCTCTTCCAAATCGACGAAGAAATCGTCTGATTCGTAGCACGTAAGAAGAGGTATTACTATGGCACACAAAAAAGGTGGCGGTTCAAGTCGCAATGGTCGTGACAGTCACTCTAAACGCCTCGGTGTAAAGAAATTTGGCGGTGAGCAGGTTCGCTCCGGCAACATTCTCGTTCGCCAGCGTGGCACCCGCATCCATCCCGGTATCAACGTGATGAAAGGCAGTGATGACACGCTATTTGCAGTTGCTGATGGCATTGTCCAATTTGATTATGTCAGCAAGGGGCGCAAGCGCGTCAACGTCTTAGCACAAGAATAGATTGAAGCCTGCCGCACCGAGTTAGTCGATAACTACCCGGGGGTTTGAAGGGCAGGCACGTTTGCAGTAATCCCGGGAGGGTAAGAAAGTATGAAAACAGATATTCATCCTACGTACTATCCAGAAGCCAAGGTGGTTTGTGCATGTGGGAACACCTGGCACACGGGTTCAACTCAGGAATTGCTCCAGACCGACGTCTGCTCGGAGTGTCACCCGTTCTATACCGGTGAACAACGCATCGTGGATACTGAGGGGCAGGTCGATCGCTTCTACAAGAAACTTGAAGCCCGTCAGCAATTTGTCGAAGAGCTGCAGGCCAAAGAAGAAGAAAAAACTTCACCTGACCTCCCGATCGCCGAGCTCGAATTAACCGGTCGCGTTGAGTCGACGCTTGCCAAGGCTGATATCGATAAGGTCGGGCAAGTCATGGAGCTGCTTGAAGGTGGCGATCAACCTCTGCTCGATATCGATGGATTTGGGCGCAAGAGTCTGGCAGATTTGAAACGCGCGCTTAAGCGCCGCGGTTTCACGCTCCCCGAAGCTGAAGCGGAGTAGCTCGAATCTGATCGGACTTGCCCACTTGATGGGCTGGTGTAAACTCATGGCAGGTGCTCCGGCACCTGCCATTTTCTTTGTCTGAGGAGTGTAGATTTCATGCGGCATTCGAGTGGAAGCATTGAGGTGATCACGGGTTCCATGTTCAGCGGGAAGACCGATGAGCTTATCCGCAGGCTGCGGCGTGCGAAGATAGCGAGACAAGGTGTGCTGGTAGTTAAACCAAGCCTGGACACACGTTATAGCGTCGACAAGGTCGCCTCACATGCAGGCTCGGAGTTCGAAGCCACACCGATCCGATCCCCAGCCGAAATCGAGCCTTTATTAACGGATGGAATCACAGTCCTGGCAGTCGATGAGGCTCAATTCTTCGATCAATCGATATGTGGCGTCGTTCAGACTCTTGCGGATAAAGGACGGCGGGTAATCGTTGCAGGTCTGGATACGGATTTTCGCGCTGAGCCCTTTGGCCCAATGCCGGAGCTGATGGCGCTTGCCGAACGTGTAGATAAGCTGCACGCAATTTGTATGGTGTGCGGAGGGCCTGCCTCCCGCACCCAACGTCTCATCGACGGGCAGCCAGCCAGGTATGATGAACCGATTGTGGTCGTGGGTGCCAGCGAACTCTACGAGGCTCGCTGTCGAGAACATCACGAAGTGCCGAGGTCCTGAGATGAATCATTACCAGACATTTCTCAAAGAAATTCTGATTGACGAGAAAACATTGCAAGAACGAATTCAGGAGTTAGGTGCGGAGATCTCTGCGGATTACGAAGGTAAGCAGCTCATGCTGGTCTGTATACTGCGAGGAGGTGTCCTGTTCCTGACGGATCTGATGCGCGCTTTATCTGTGCCTCACACAATTGATTTCATGGCCGTCTCTTCCTACGGCACTGGCGCGCGTGAATCGAGCGGTCAGGTCCGTATCACGTTGGACCTGCAGATGTCGGTGGAGGGACATGATGTGTTGTTGGTAGAGGACATCATTGACAGTGGATACACGATCGCTTCAGTTCTGGAGCTGCTGCGTACTCGAAACCCGAATTCGCTTAAAGTATGCACCTTATTGGACAAATTCGAGCGGCGTGAGGCTGATATCCCCATCGATTACTGCGGGTTTAAAATCCCTAACAAATTTGTTTTCGGCTACGGGCTTGATCTTGATGAGTACTATCGCAAT
>JASFLN010000027.1:0-9836 GCA_050118075.1 Anaerolineales bacterium | reverse complement strand
GCACTCGCTACCGCACTGGCGATGCTCCCCAGCCAGATCCGCGGCAAATGGTCCAGTTTCTCCAAAGGCCGGCGTATCAGCGATATCGAAAATGAACTCCAACGTTATCAAAAGGAACTACAGCAAGCTCAAGCACACGTCGACACATTGAAAGCTGAGCGAGATACCGCGCTCGCCGAAAGAGATACAGCCAAGGAACAACCAGACCCCTCCGAATCCGGTGAAGTCTGACGATATCGTTTCAACAACGATCTTTCGCTGGAGCATCACGGAGGTGTCCTATGCGCAGGCCTGCACCCGGATGCCGGAGCAGGACATGATATCTGCATTGGATGCGATGCTTCATGGGAGGCTAAATGGAAAATCGAGGAAAGCAATCGAAGGCAATGAACGCCATCAGGTTGGTTGCTCTCATCTTCGCTACGATCGCTGCGGGCGTCTGGCTCTTCGTCATGGTCATGCAGGTTGTTGTGGGACTCCAGAAAGGCCAGGATGTACTCACGATTGAGGCCGGTCTGCTGGCCATCCTTGTGCTGTTGAATGTATTCGGTACGATCCTGGGATGGTGGCGCAAGGCTGCCGGCACTCTGATCCTGCTCTTTGGAGGGCTGGCGCTCAGCCTTTTCTCGATCATCGCCGCCGGGCGCAACCGCGCGCTGGCAGTCGCCATCTCGGGATCGCCGTTCCTGCTGAGCGGTATCCTGCTCTGGTTTTCAACTCGCTCCGCAGCCGATCGTCACCTCTCTCCATGAGCAAAGATTCTGATAGGACGGCTCGATGATCCACCACCTTAACTGCGCCTCGATGCACCCCTACCTGCCGGCGATTGACAGTATGGTCAACTGCCTGCTCCTGGAGAGCGATGACGGCTACCTACTGGTCGACACGGGCTTTGGCCAGCAGGATTACCTCGATCCCGCACCACTTGTTCGCGCTTTCATCGCCTTGCTCCGTACGCCTTGCGATCTTGATGAAACTGCCCTGCAGCAGGTCAAAGGTTTCGGTATCGATCCAAAAGATGTACACCACATCGTGCTTACCCACATGCACCTCGATCATGCCGGCGGGCTGCCAGATTTTCCTTGGGCGCAAGTCCATGTTCACCGCGCAGAACACGAAATGGGTATACGCAGGTCGCTGCCACTTGGTCCTTTTTACCGACCCGAACACTGGGCTCACGACCCGAACTGGGTCCTGTACGACGATCCCCGCACGACATGGTACGGTTTCGAAGCCATCGAAGTGCTGCCGGGGGTCAAGCCGCGCATTCTTTTCTTGCCGCTCCCGGGTCACAGCCCGGGCCATTGCGGTGTGGCAATCGAGCTTGATCATGGTTGGCTGCTGCATTGCGGCGACGCCACTTACCCTTTCTATCGCATGGAGGATCCCCGTCAGCCATTCGGAGATCCGCCTCGTTGGCTCGTTCGTTGGCTGCTTGGACCACACACGCCGGCGCTAAGGGCGCTGCACGAACAATACGGCGATGAGATCCAGTTCATCTGTGGGCATGACCCGGCGAGCTTTGCGATTCACAAGACATACTAAATTTCCCAATGTCTCTCTAACACTGGAGGGCATCCTGGTTGTGAGGGATCTCCGCCTCGATCCATCGTTTGTTCCAGGATCCGGATTCCAATTTTTTCCAGTAACCGCCCTGTAACATGTACACACCCTCTAAGTCCCGGAATTCGGATGAATTTCCGGAGGGGCATGAAATATGGTTAAATCACCCTGAGAATCTGAGGGCTAACTATGAAGACAAACGACGTCGTCCCGGTGCTGATCTCGATCCTGGTCATTATCCTTGTCGCTATCGTTGAAAAACAAAGCAAGCTGCTTGCTGCGGTGACGGCTACTATGCCGTTGACGGCACCACTTGCGTTATGGATTGTGTATTCATCGGTCGGAGGCGACCAGGCACAAATGGAACTCTTCAGCCGCAGTCTCGTACTTGGCATCTTACCGACATTCGCATTTCTAATTACCGTATGGCTCACGAGTCGGGCTGGTATGCCATTTCTGGCGACGGTTGCGATTGGTTACGGTGTCTGGGGATTCGGATTCTTACTTCTGCTCGCCTTGAAGAACGTGCTTAACCTTCAGTGACTCGCGTCCTTCGGGGAGCATACCCTTACCCCAATACATGAGAACTCACCTGCCGGTAAAATCTGTATGGGGCATTCAAAATGGATCATGGAGGTGTATCAGGGTGAAAGTCGTAGTGATCACTGGTAGCACGCGCGGCATTGGCTTTGGTTTAGCCATGGAATTGTTAAAACGGGATTGTAAAGTCGTCATCAGCGGTCGGACAGATTCAGCTGTTAGCGCTGCGATTGAGCGTCTCTCTAATGGCAATGAAGGTAGCCGCATTTCCGGACAAAGCTGCGATGTGCGCAGCGAAGCCTCGCTGCAAGCGCTCTGGGACCATGCCACCGACCGCTTTGGCAAGGTTGACATCTGGGTCAATAATGCCGGAATATCTACTATGCCGGACAAAGTTTGGAAGCTCAGCGCCGAAGAAATCCAGGCTGTCCTCGACACCAATATCCTCGGGGCTATCCTCGGCGCCAACGTCGCAGTTCGCAACATGTTCAAGCAAGATTATGGAACGATCTATTTCATGGAAGGCGCGGGGTCAGATGGCAGCACCCATCCGGGGACGATGATCTACGGAACGACCAAATATGCTTTAGACTACTTTTTCAAAGCGTTCGCGGCGGAGCTTGAAGATTCACCGGTCCTCGCCGGTGCCATTCGTCCAGGCATGGTGGCGACCGATCTGCTTACTGAACCCTATCGAGGTAAACCGGAAGAGTGGGCCCGGGTAAAACCTATTTTCAACATCATCGCCGACCCGATCAAACCGGTGAGCGAGTGGATGGCAGCTGCCATACTTGATAACCACCAGAATGGAAAGGTGTTAAAGCGGGTCTCCAAGTTTGAGATGACCCTGCGTTTTATCAAAGCCCCATTCACGAAACGTGATCCATTCAAAGATATGGATGTATCAAATTGAGTGCCCCTTCAAAGCGGATGGCATTTCTTCTCGATTTTTATGGAGTTGGAACGATAAGCATCAAAGGGAGGTAGTATGGAGTACCGTTTTCTTGGACGCACGGGCGTACGCGTTTCGGAGCTCTGTTTCGGGACGATGTCATTTGGCGGGGACGCCGACCGGGAGACTTCCCGGGCGATGTTCGACCGCTGCAGGGACGCCGGTATCAATTTCTTCGACTGCGCTAATGTCTACCAGCACGGCTTATCGGAGGAAATCCTGGGCGAATTGATCCAGGATTGCCGCAATGAGGTTGTGATTACGAGTAAGGTTTACTTCCCGATGGGTGAAGATATCAACGCCCGCGGCGCGACACGCTATCACATCATGCAGCAGGCTGAAGCCAGCCTCAAGAGGCTCAACGTTGAAGTGATCGATGTGTATTTCATCCACCGTTTCGATGACGTCACACCGCTCGACGAAACCCTGCGTGCACTCGATGATCTCGTATCGCAGGGCAAGATCCTCTACCCCGCAGCCAGCAATTTCGCCGCATGGCAAGTCGAAAAAGCGCTTGGCATTTCCGCCCGCGAGGGGTGGGCACCGTTCAAGGTCTTGCAGCCGATGTACAACCTGGTCAAACGCCAGGCTGAAGTTGAGATATTGCCCATGGCTCAAGCTGAACATCTGGGTGTGATCCCCTACAGCCCACTGGGAGGCGGTCTGCTGACCGGTAAATACGGGGTGGACAAGCAGCCGGATGAGGGTCGTTTAACCGAGAATAAGATGTACCAGACACGCTATGGAGCGGAATGGAATTTCCAGGTCGCGCAGGCATTCACCGAGTTTGCGCACAACCGCGGATACCATCCTGTCAGCTTGGCCGTCGCATGGGCTGGAAGCCACCCGGGCGTGACGGCACCCATCATTGGCGCTCGCAACGTGGAGCAGCTCGAGGATTCACTTGCAGCCGTAGAAATCGAAATGACCGATGAGCTGCGGGCTGAGATCAGCATACTCTCACCAGAACCGCCGCCAGCCACCGACCGCGTGGAGGAAAGAACCCCGTTCCAGTACGGGAAACGCTAGCTGGCCGAACGCATCATCTTGGCGGCTGCCCGCCGACCGATCTCAACCGCAAAGTTTGTGCCGCGATCCCAGGGATAGACCTGGCTCATGCTCGCGAACCACAAACCATCGATGGGAGTCTTGATATCCGGGATCGCCTCTGAATGATTCACCGGCGGGACCGGTTGAGCGTACGAGGTCCGAAACACCCAGTATTCTTTCAACCATTCGGAACTGAATTCGGGATTGAAGCGTGTCAGAGGTGGTAAAAATCGTTCAAGCAGTTCTTCATCGGAAAGTGTGAAATATTCGTGTCCTTGCTCGAGGTAATCCCCAACGTATACGAGATGATCACCATCAAAATGTTCCGGTGAGATGAAGTTTGTATGCTCGACCAGCGAGAGATAGGGAAAACCGGCTGATTTAGGCAGATTATGCCAGTAGAAACCCCGCTCGGAAAGCTGCTTTTTGAGGGCCAGGATCATCACGATCGCACCCATCGACTTCAAGTCCAGGAGCTGCTCAAGATATGCACCTGGAAGCGACGGCGCCATTTTCGCCAACGCGCCCGGCGAGCTTGTCACCAAACACTGGTCGACGATGAAGGTCTCATCTTCGCAAACCACCGCAACACGCCCATCAGGACGAGGCTCAATCTTTCGAACTGGGGTGTTCAACGCGATGCGCCCACCCAGCTCCCTGATGCGTTCAGCAAATTTATCGAAGAAAGCCTGGAAGCCCCCCTCGAACGTGCCCAATCTGGGCGTACGTGCCTTGAGACGTGCCCAGAACCAGGCCATGTTTACTTCCTTGAAATAAGGGCCGAATTTGCCGACCAGAAGCGGCTGCCAGAGAATCTCATAAGCGCGCGGCCCAATCCAACGCCGTAGCCACTCATGCGCGGTGATCGACTCAAGCGGCTGCCAGCGAGCGATGTATTTCAAATAGGCGATTACTATTCCCATTCTCAGGCGCTCAAGGATTTTGAGCGCAGGAAACCGGAGCACGGCGATAGGGGAGTCGAGCGCATAAAATTCGCCTTCATGGTAGACAACCGTCACCGGCCTGGGAAAGAGGACCTGGTCCTCCCATCCCAATTCTTCAATCAAGCCAAGCATGTGCTCGTCCGAAGCAAACCAGTGATGATAATAGCGCTCGATGGACCAGGACCAACGCTTTGTGCTGATACCTGAAGCCAGGCCACCGACATAATCTGCAGCTTCCAGCACAATAACCTCATGACCTGCTGTACACAGGTCATATGCAGCAGCCAGCCCTCCCGCCCCGGCACCGACGATGGCGACTTTCATGATTCCTCCTCCGCAATCTCTTCCTGCACTGTTGACCAGCTGATGCTGGCGCGCGCCATATAGAACGCGCCCAGAGCAGTGATCGGCAACCAGAGCGCAGCATGCAGGACCAGTGTGTAGCCAGCGGCAAGCGTTTTAGGCACATCGTATGCCTGCAGCACGGCAATACCTGGTCGATCAAAAGTGCCGATGTATCCCGGCGCAGACGGGATCGTCGTCGCCAGGTTGACGATGCCGTTCATCAACATGAGCGCGAAGAAGCTCACCGTGAACGGGAATGCGTGCATCACAAACCAGTACTTCAACGTCTCGAGCAGCCAGATGACGACCGAGGTCACGAAGACCATCAACACATCAGCCGGCGAGCGCAGTGAAGCCAGACCGCCCAGAAAGCGCTCAATGAAGCCATCCAATTTCTGACGGTATTTTTCGGGCACAAATCTCTGCGTCAACCTGCCGATCAAGGCACGCGCCTGAGTTGTGTACACAGCCATAAGAATAAACACCGCCGTGGCACCCAGGAATACAACTGCGCCTACGATCGCCAGCGTTTGAATGCTGCCCGCGAAGCCTGAATCAACGGTCAGTTCGGCCAGTTTGGGCAGGTTGAGGAAGACAAAGGACAGCATGACGATGCCGTCCAGAGCGCGCTCCACGATAATCGTCGCCAAGGAAGCAGAGATCGGGATCGATTCTTCCTTGCGCAGCACGTAGGCTCTCAGCAGCTCACCCGCTCGTGCTGGGTAAATATTGTTGCCCATATAACCTATCGTGACAATGGGGAACATTTTGCGCACCGGAATCGCTTTCATCGGGCGAAGCAGGTAGTGCCAGCGCCAAGTGCGCGCCCAAACAGCGATGAAATAAACCGCCACACCTGGAAGCAGCCACCAGTATTGGGCATTCTGGACTGACTCCCAAACCTCGGAGAGTTTTAAACCACGTAGTGCATCGTAGAGCAACACCGCACTGATCAGCACCCCGACCCAAAATTGCCAGCGTTTCAATGTAGATTTCATAGCTCATCCAGCATAGTATCTTGGCTGCATACGGACTGTATCAGCGCTCAAACCATCCCCGCAGATCATAACAGAACTGGGCGCGTAGAACCACAAGCGCCCAGCCAAAAATTAGATTCGTAAACTGTTTATTTATACTGCAGCTTCAGAGGGAACCGGAAGCATACCTTCTAAAATGCGCTCCAGTGCCATCGTATGTGAGCAGACATTACGCGTGAGGAAGAAATCACAATCGCAATGCCAGGTACCATCCTCAAATTTCACAGTATGTGGATTGTTATCACCATCAAAAGTCGCTTGAAATTCTTTAAACACGATGCGGTCTCGCTCAATCGCATATCGCTTTGCTTTTTCAATCTTGCCAATCATTCCATAGTCCATTGTGCCTCCTTGAAGTGCCGCTGAAAAACAAAAAGGCACGTGGGCGCGAACCCATGTGCCTATATAGGACAAATTCGTAGTTCTCGTGCCACCCCGCTCATGGCGGCATGTCCCTCCTGTCTGTGGACTTCTTTCAGTGTTGTAAAGTATAGGCGCGCCGCACACCTCTGTCAATGCACGCTGTTCCTACGCGCTTCCTACTGACGCTGTATCCCCTCTATTTCCCCACAACCGGAATACTCAACAGCCCTTCGCCAACATCGGCAATATCACGGATTACTTCACAGTCCGCATCCTGATAAATGCCACGCGGGTCAATCAGCACCGGTGTCATCCCAGCGGCGCGCGCGCCCAACACATCGGCATGATAGTTATCACCTACATACAAACTCGCCGAGGGTTCCGTCTGGAGCTGGTCCGCAGCGTATTCCAGCAAGCGCGGGTCTGGTTTATACCAGCCAACTTCTCCGGCGGTAAGGATAATCTCAAAGTGCTCACTTAAACCAAGCTCATCCACCAGATCATTCATTGGAGAACTGCGATTCGAAACCAGACCAAGCCGATAGCCGACTTCCCTCAGTGCGACCAAGGTCGGGAATACCGATTCCGGGATCCTATCCATGGGCTGGTATTCCTCACGCATTCTCTTGGTTAACGGACCTGCAATGCGCTTGGCCAATTCCGCATCTGCGCCAATCTTGCGCAGGTGTCTCCAGGCGTGATTCTCCCAGAACGCGGCGTTGTCACGATATTCACCAAACCGGACAAGATCCTTTTTGAGCAGCTCAGAATCCGCCCAGTATTCATTGACCCAACGTTCCCCAACCCTGCGCAGCTCTTCATCGGTTTCAAACCCTAATTCGGCTGCGATCTGGTAGAAGGTGTCTAAAGCCGGCGGGTCGTTTACGCGCAGTGTTCCGTCTAAATCAAATAACACTGCTTTATACCCATTGGGCCTGATTTTCATCGATTCAACACTCCACTTCATTCACTTCATTCAGCATGGAAAGCCACGCTTTCAACCACCGATATAGGACATCTCGACTTTCTGGCTTTTTGCAGTTTCATCCGTCCGCAACTCAGAGTAGCGGTCTTCTCTGTTCTGCCAGATACCCGTCACGAATTCCACTATTTCAGCCTCGCTTGCTCCACCCCGCAGCAGGCTTTTCAAATCAAACCCTCGCGCAGCGAACAAGCATGTATAAAGCGAACCATCAGCTGACATCCGCAGACGTGTGCAGTCCCCACAAAAGGGTTGGGTTACGGAGGAGATCAGTCCGATCTCTCCCTGCCCGTCACGATAGCGATAGCGCTTGGCGACCTCCCCGCGATACGCAGGTTCAACCGCATCCAGCGGGTAAACAGCATCAATACGTTGCACGATTTCAGCTGCAGGGACGACATCTGCCATACGCCAGCCGTTGGTTGAACCCACATCCATATACTCAATAAACCTCAAGGTATGACCCAGTTCTCGAAATGTCTCCGCCATCGGCACGATGCTGTGTTCATTGAGGCCGCGCTTGACCACCATATTGATCTTTATCGGGGTCAGCCCGGCGATCTCCGCCGCCTTGATCCCTTCCAATACACGTCCTACGCTGAAATCTACATCATTCATTCTCATGAATGTTTCGTCGTCCAACGCATCCAGGCTCACCGAAACACGGTCCAGACCGGCTTTCTTCAACATAACCGCTTTGCGCTTCAAGAGCGAGCCATTCGTCGTCATGGTCAATTCAACTGAAGAAGCCTCCTGCAGCATAGCGACCAGTACTTCGAGATCCCGTCGCAGGAGCGGTTCGCCGCCCGTTAATCGGATTTTCTGCAATCCCATTTGCTCAAAAATCCGCACAAGCAGTGTGATTTCTTCGAAGGTTAACAGTTCATCTTTAGGCAGGAACTCGAAATTGCGCCCAAAAACTTCTTTCGGCATGCAGTAGCGGCAGCGGAAATTGCAGCGGTCAGTTACCGAGATCCGCAAATCCCTGAATGGTCGTTCCAATCTATCGATCACTTCCGTCGCCATATTAGTTAAATGTACTTCTTCGCTGAATAATTTAGCCATAGATCGGGCCCATCCAGAAGCCCTAGAAATCGACTTCAGTTCCGGAATTTGGACCCAATAAGTAATATTCTATCATGCGGCTGCAAAGGGCTGCCTGAAGCCGGGGGAGCTGATGTAGCAATCTGGCCGTGTGATGAAAGGCGCCTGGAGGGGGTCTTAAGGATGGATCAGTTGAGGCTGCTGGATGTCTACTGTTCCTGTGAGATCGTAAGGCAGGGCTCCTGTGATGCGAACCGGTGCAATTTCGCCAACCGGGATTTCGCCCTCTACAATCACCATACCATCGATCTCGGGTGCATCTCGATATGAACGACCGACGCTGATGCCATCGCCTTGTCCTTCGATCAAGACCTCCAGGGACTTTTCGATAAACGCCTGGTTCTTTTCCAGAGAGATGCTCTGCTGCGTCGTCATCAAGCGCTCAAGACGCTCCTGCTTGACCTCTTCCGGAATCGGGTCTCCCAGGGCTTCGGAAGTCGTTCCAGGCTCAAAAGAAAATGTGAACGCACCCACGCGGTCAAACCGTAAATCCTCTACGAAGGAAAGTAGATTTCCAAACTCCTGCTCGGTCTCCCCTGGATACCCCACAATGAACGTCGTCCGCAGTGCCAGATCCGGCATTGCAGCCCGCAATTTTTCAACAGTTTGGTACACCCACTCAATGTTCGCCGGACGGCGCATCCGCAGCAGTGTTTCTCTATCGCCATGTTGGAGCGGCATATCGATGTAGGGCAAAATTTGATCGTGCTTCGCCATGACCTCAATCAAGCGATCGGTCACATAGCCCGGATATGCATACAGCACACGGATCCAATCGATCTCAGGAATCTCCGGCGCCATACGTTCAAGCAGCTTCGCAAGCCCGTCCTTCATGCCGAGATCATGGCCATAATCAGTGGTGTCCTGTGCAATCAGGATAATTTCTCGTGCGCCGGCAGACTGGAGCATCCGCGCCTCGGAGAGGATCGCTTCAACCGGTCGGCTGACGGCGGTGC
>JASFLN010000026.1:0-9855 GCA_050118075.1 Anaerolineales bacterium | reverse complement strand
GCGAATAGTTGCCATCTTGAGCACCCGAATTTACCGATCTCTATCGATCATCCGTTTCATCCTCCACGCTAAACCCCACCCAAAAGCCCAAGCCCATCAACACTGCTGCCCCGATAAAGGGGAAGCGCCAATCCAGGTCATATACAACACCGCCAAGCGGTGGGCCAATAATTCGTCCCAGGCTGCTGAAGGCGTTGCTGAACCCCATCGTCACACCTTGATCCATCTGGGTCCGTTTGGAGGTCAGTGCGCTTATCGAAGGTGAAACGAGTGCGTTGGACAAACTGAAAAATGCCGTCGCAGCGAGCAGCAGCCAGAAACGGTCTGCGAGCATCATGGTGATCAGTCCCAGGGCGGATAACAGAAAGCCGAGTTTCATCACCGCGACGTCACCCACCCGTTTGGTTAGTGGGCCGACGAGCAAGCCCTGTCCAACGGCCATCATTAAACCAAGCACCGTGAAGATTACGCCCACCTGTTGGGTTCCATAGTTGAAGCGCTCTAGGGCATAAAGACCGAAGATGCCGAAGAAGAATGTGAGCCCCGCCATCACGATGAATGCCTGTATAAGGAACGGTCCAATGGGGCTGTAAAGCGCTTTCCACCAGGCTTTGACGTCTAGAGGCAGAGACCGGGATTCCACCGAAGTTCGATGGCTCTTCTCCAGCGATTCGGGTAGAAAGAGGGCGATCAGGACCACCGAGAGCAGCGACATCCCCGCAGCAAAGAAGAATGGTGTGGATAAACCGAAATCGGCTAGAAGCCCTCCCAGGGCCGGACCGAAGATGGTTCCAATCCCCGCCGCGGCACCGAGCACACCCATGCCTCCACTCCGGTCTTCTTCCGAAGTGCTGTCACCGATGTAGGCCATCGTGGTTGGGGAGGTTGCAGAGGAGAGGATCCCGGACAGCATGCGAGCGGCAAACATCATCCACAACCGCGTCGCCAATCCGAAGCCGATCATCGTGATTCCGTAGCCAAAGACGCCTACCATCATGATCGGTTTCCGTCCGACGCGATCGGAGAGGCTGCCCCAGAAGGGACCGAAGATCAAGCGCATGACGGCATAGGAGGCAACCAGCAGCCCAAGTTCAGTGCCCCCGGCGCCGAGGTTTTCCATATAGAACGGTATGATCGGCATCACCACACCGAACCCAATCGTGACGACGGCGAGTGCGAAAGCCAGGATGTAAAGGTTCTTCTTGTTGCTTTTCATGATGACCTCAATAGCCCCGGTGCAAAAAATCCCACCGGGGCTAAGGACCGTTCTATTCGCTTGTAGGGTTCAAGATCACATAGCCCGTGTCGCCGTCGACGGTGATCAACTGGCCGAATTCGATGATCCTTGTGGCGCTCCCGGTGCCAAGCACTGCCGGGATACCGTACTCCCGGGCGACGATTGAGCCATGACTGAGGGGACCGCCGATATCAGTAACCACCGCGCCAGCCATTGCAAAAAGCGGCGTCCAGGCAGGTGTGGTCAGTTTTGCCACGAGAATCCCTCCGGGTTTCATCCGGTCGAAATCCTCGGGTCCGTGGAGAACGCAGGCAGGTCCGGATACTTTCCCGGCGCTTGCTCCAACACCCTTCAAGCGGTCTCCTTCAACTCCACCTTCACCGGGCACAAACACTTCGATCGGGATGCCCATGTATTTATCTGACGGCGGCAGCTGCGTGGGTGGCAGGATGCGCGTTTCAGCTTTGTGGACTTTCTTGCGTTCTTCGACCCGGTCCATCATTCCAGGCAGTGGACCGCCTTCGTCGATCGTTGGGATCAACGGCTCAATTTCGGATTCCTCGAGCCAGAAGATATCCTCAGGCTCCCGGATTGCATCGGCTGCCACCATCCGCCCCCCCAATTCTTTGAAGAGTGCCCGCAAGCGAGGATAGGCCAGTCCAATGGAGGCGATGCTGTCCTCACGCACCTCACCCACAGATTGAGCCCATCCAAGTGCTTTGCGAACAGCCCAGCCACGGAGGCCGCGTGCCCGCGCTTGCAAATCTTCTGTCGCCTGAATGCGCCGTTGTCCAAGCCGGCTGTGGCGCTCATAAGGATCGTTGCCTTCACCCCGCAGGTACATTTTGATCGTTTCAAGCTCTGGCCCGGGATCCTCACAAGGAACAGGTTTGGCGAAGTCAAGATCAAAGAGGATGTAACCAAATGTGTCCAGATGAGTGTAGAGACGTCTTCGAAATTCTTCCCAGAGTTGTGCTGGAACTTCAGTAGGTGGCTCTGCGTTGGTCAGGATTGTTCTGAGGTCTTTTTTAGGCGTTTTCTGCAGGAAGGCCGACAGCTCGCGTTGATCAGCCGCCCATTGGGCTATGTCGTACAAGGATTTTTCTGATTGGATGGGAATGTTATCGAAACCCATGACAAAGGCAGGTGCAGGTGGATCCTGATCCTGCTTCATAAAGCGGTTATACAGGGTGGTGAACAAGCCTTCACTTCCAGCCGCCGCGCCCAAAGTGTCCACCTGCAAAATGGCAAGATGATCCATGGCCGCTTTGGTCAGCTCGTGTGCATCTCGCCAGATTTGGTCTGCGCGGAGTTCCTTCAGAGCAGTATCAGAGAGGCGCTCAACATGTTGCTTGTATCGAGGAAGTGCAAAGTCTCGGAAATGATCTGGTCCGTTGCGGATCCCTTTGAAAATTCCGGGGAACATCTTAACCAGCATCGCCCACCACTCGCGTGCGGAAAAGTTCACGCGCATAAACGCGTAATCTTGTATCGGGATGATCACATCCTCGGGGAAAGAAGCTTCTGTCCCAGAAATTTCGATCATCATCTCGTAGATCGCCTGGTTGTAAATCGATGTGCCCATTGTTCGAAAAAGAGGTGAAAGAGGATCGGGCATCATGTCGACGATGCTGGCGCGCATATACCGGCCGCCTTCCGTCGGAAGTTCCCAATCTTCTGGAGAAGGGACGTATACCTCGGGCAGTCCGGTTATCGGGCGGGCTTGAAGAATCCAGATTTTCCCATCGGCCATTGCCCACTCGATATCCATAGGCCGCTCGTAAAGCGCTTCGATCTCCGTTCCATTGCGGACAAGCTCATGGAGGTCCTGCTGCTGCAGCGAAGGAACATCGCGCATATTCTGAGGCACAGTTTGGTCTTCGACTGTTCCATTTGTGCGCACGGTCATGATTTCTTTGCGGCTGATCTGCTCGGAGACCAAATCGCCGGTCTTTTTATCAACGACAAAGTCATCCGAATTAACACGACCTCCGACAACCGCATCTCCTAATCCCCAGGCTGCGCTGATCTGCATCTGATTGGGATTGCCATCCTTCGGATTTACCGTGAATAGGATCCCGGCGACCTCTGCATTAACGAGCTGTTGAATCACCACGGCGAGAGCCACTTTTCCGTGCTCGATATTCTGGCGATCTCGATAACCAATCGCACGTGACGTCCATAGGCTGGCCCAACATTTCTTTACCGCCTCCAGAACCTGGTTTGCTCCGATCACATTTAGGAACGACTCTTGCTGACCTGCAAATGAGGCTGTGGGAAGGTCTTCTGCAGTGGCCGATGAGCGCACCGCAACTGCGGGCTTAGAGCCTTTGAGGTCCCCGTAGGCGCCCACAATGCTGCTTGCGATGTCATCCGGAATTTCAGCCTGGATGAACGCGTTTTGGATGGATTGGGAGGCGTTTTCAAGTGTTGAAGGCTTCTGAAAGTCGACCGTTTCCAGAACTTCATCAATCTTGGACTGAAGCTGATTCTCGGCAACAAACTGACGGTAAGCGCGGGTCGTAATATGGAAGCCATCCGGCACCGGAAATCCCGCCTTCACTAAAAGAGTTAATGAAGCGCCTTTGCCTCCAACGGTTTCAAGGTTGGCATCAGGATTATTCAGAGAAAGTACAATATCTTGGGTCATTCGCTCGCTCCATTCCAGTTCATTCATCTTACATGTCAGTTTAGTGTTTCTTGGTCTAGTCCTCGGTCAAGATGTGACTTTTCGCCCTGCTGAGGCTTGACATCACCACTGTAAATTCAGTATCCAATCCACCAAATGGTGTTGGTCTGCAGCAATCTGCTTCCCGAACTGGACAATACAAAGTCCACATCGGGTTAAGTGCTCGATAGGCTCCCCTCATTCGAATGAGGTGCGGCGGTTTGATTGACTGAAATGACGCATAAATTGAGGTCCCAGATTTTATTCAGGATACCCCGCAGTCGAGCCTGATCAGTTGAGCTAAAGATGATCGTCGTGACTGGAGCTCGATTCCCTCTGCCGGTAATTGAAACCTCCAACCCATTGAACCAATCAGCCCAGCGGTTATCAAGAGCGCCAAGAACTCGTATCTCATAGCCTCGGCGGGTAACTCTATCGAGCTCGGGAAAATTCTGATCTTTCACCATGCAGCCACTTTAAATGAGGAGTCGGTGAACTGTCATCACATAAATATGTGATTTGGATAAAAATACCAAATGGGGGATGAACCGATGTGAGCTTAGATCAGGTTTTCGGTACGTGCCTTGTCTACAGCCTTGTGGCGACTGTGGACTTTTAGTTTTGCGTAGATGTTCTTCATGTGAGTACGAACCGTATTCACCGAGATAACCAGCTCATCAGCAAGTTCCTCAGCCGTTAGCTCAGTGGGTAGAAGTCTGAGGATATCCAGCTCTCTTGGGCTTAGCGCCTCCATGCCGACAGATTTTGGTGAATCAATTTGTGGTTCATCCGATGCCAATAGGGTGCTCACAAAAAGGGATACTTCACGTGATTCCAGCGATGGTTGGATGTCCCGTAAAATCGGATTGAGAACTTCGCGTTCTAAAATGAATAATCGCGCCGCGTGCATCGGTGCTGCCAGCTCCAGAGCTTGAATGAGCGCTTGTCTACTTTTCTCAAAATGGGCCCATGCACGTTGAAGGACAGATTCCAGGATCAGCGCCTCGAGGACCAGGAAAGGTCGTGAGGCTTGATCAGCCAGTGCAAGCAGTTCTTTAATAGCCTGCTGCGCCTCTTCGAAGCGCTCTTTATGTGTGAGGAAACGGATAACGATCGGCAGCTCATATTTATACACTTTAGCTGTAAAACTATTTTCAGAATATGCAGGTGGCAATGAATTGGGTGCATGCTCCAAGCCGCGCTCAACAAGCCATTTTTCCACGGCGGAATAATCACCCTGACGGGCCCTAAAACCGATCATGACAAGGTCAACGATTAAGTCATCAAGTTCGGTTGCATCGAACTGGATAGCAAGGTTGATTAACTCATCGAATTTCGCCTCAAATTTCGGATAGTCACCGCGAATATAGTGAACCGTGGCCAGATCAAGGTGTCCCTCAAGCGTACTGAATACGTTCCAGCGTGAGCAGAGTTCGATGCCATGTGTCACCAATACCTCGGCTTGGTCGATTTGATTACGCTCAAGCGCGATCGAACCCAAGCCTATCAGTGCCCGGCCACCAATGGGTAGTAAATTCCCCTCGTTATCAGCAATATTACGAGCTTGCTCATAGAGCCTTTCAGCCTCATCCAAACACATTTCCTTCATTCGGATTTCGGCGAGCTCTGAAAGCAATATGACTGCCGCAGATCGATTGCCAGATTTCAGACTGGATTCAATGGTTTCATTGAGTAAATCATGTCCGAATTGTTCATCGCCCTGAGCTATGTGTGCAGCTGCGGTACAGAATTTTGCAAAGTCACGAAGAAAAATTTCACCCTCTTCCAGTTGACTGAGCGCCTGTTCGGCGAGAACAAGCCCATCTTGGGTTTGGCCCTGGTTTAAGCTGAGGAAAGATCTGAGCAGTGCGGCTCCCCCGGGTAGATCATTCGTTTCGTTGTCGACGGGTATCAGTGCGTTCACCACCCGCAGCGGCGCACCCTGGAAGAGCAGAGCCCAAGCGTTGTAAATCACCAGGCGAGGATGTCTCTTGATTGCTTCAGGGGGAATGCATTGGATCCATCGCAGAAATGTGGTGGTCTCGCTGTTCATCAGCCACTGCTGTGAGACGCGTTCAAGTAGGTCGGCTGCGGTGTTGAAATCGTTGCTTTTGACTGCATGCCGCATCGCAGCTTCGAGTTCATCATGCTGCTCAAACCATGAACTGGCTCTACGGTGTAAGCCTTCAATGGATTCAGGATGATCTCGCTTCAGGCGAGCCTGCAGAAGATCAGCGAAAAGACGATGGTACCTAAACCAATTTTGCTGCTCATCCAGGGGAACGACGAAGAGGTTGGCACGCACCAAATTATGCAGGATTTGTTCGCTTGGTGTTCCATCTTCCTTCGTTCGATGAAGGATGGCATCACATACTGAACCGTTTAACCGTTCTAGAATCGAGGTCTTCAGTAAAAAAGACTGGAGGTCCTGCGGTTGGCGGCGTAATACTTCGTCCAGAAGGAAGTCCATGATGTATTGATGGTCACCGGAGAAATGTCGGATAAAACTACTTTGATCGGAGTGTCCTTGTAGTGAAGCGACCGCCATTTGGAGGCCCGCGATCCAACCTTCGGTGCGGTGGGTCAGTGTCTGTACGTCTTCGATTGGAAGCCTGACACCTTGAAAGAGATCAATAAATGCCTTCACCTCTTCGAGTTGGAAACGAAGGTCCTGCATGCGAAGTTCTATCAGTTGACCGCGACCGCGCAATTTTGCGATCGCGATCGCCGGGTCAGCACGGCTGAGAAGAATCATGTGTAGGGAAGCGGGAAGATTCTCCAACATGAAATCAACCATACGCTGCACGTTGTTATCGTGTATGTAATGGAAGTCGTCCAGGACAATCACCGTAGACCGGTGAGATTGAGATAATTGGTTAAGTAGTGGTATCAGGTTCGTTTGCCGGTACTCCAGCTCCGAGTATGGACCTTCTTGTTGGGACTTCAGATCGAGATCGGGATACGTGTTGGTTATGGAAGCCCTCAAGTAATCACCGAAACGGACAGGGTCATTGTCCTGCTCGTTCAATGCGATCCATGCTGCAGGAATGTTCCGCTCTTTGATCCATGCACTGGCCAAGGAGGTTTTTCCATATCCGGCTGGCGCGGAAATGAGAGTTAAACGCTTGATGGGTTGAAGGGCAGCGTCCAGACGTTCATAAAGCCGCTGGCGAGGGACAAAAGTCGGTGCCAACGGTGGGATCTGGATTTTTGTTTCAAGTATCGGTTTACGTGCAGGCATAGCATGATCCCTGTGGGTAATTCGATTATATAGTAGGGTCTCGATGCGTTTGCTGAAAATAGCCTGACTGAGTCTGGATAAAGATGGCTTTGTAGCTGCCAAGAGCTGGTGGAATCCGCCGGCTTTGCATTGAGAAGTAGCTTCAATTGCGGAGTCTTGGTCTCGATTATGTTTCAGGAGGGCGATGCGAAAAAATTGATCCTAAATAGGCGATGCTCAGTATAGAAACGAATGCCTATCGAAGGGTTGTCGGAGAGATAACCTGCCTGAGTGATTGAATGCTTCTGTCTGCCTGATTGCCGAGCTCCAATCGCGTTCTGCTGATGGTATATTTAGATATACAAAGCTTTATCGCAGGTCTTGTCAGTAGACACTAATTTTGAAAAAGAAAGGAAACAAGATGGATAAGGAAACCTTGATTAAGCACCTGAATGAGGATCTTGCCGGCGAGCTGCAGGCAATCATTCAATATCTGACCTACTCAGCCAAGGTGACTGGCCCGTGGCGCCCGCAGCTGTTTGATTTCATGCAGACCGAGGTTCAGGATGAACTGATGCATGCTCAGTTCCTTGCAGATAAGATTGCTGCCCTCGGAGGTGACCCGACGACCGAACCACGCCCGGTCCCAGCCGCCGATAGTGCCAAGGCAATGTTGGAAGCGATCCTGGCGGCCGAGTTGCAGGCGGGCAAGGACTATGAAGAGCGCGCAAAGCAGGCTGATGAATACGGCGATAAGGGTCTCGCTGTTCAGCTCGAAGATATGGTTCGCGATGAGACAGGGCACGCCGAGGAAACCCAGAAGCTCCTAAAGAACTGGAACTAGCAGAACGTTTCTCTGATGTAGGGGCGACCGACGGGTCGCCCCTACGTGTTTAATCCGGGTTTGGATTCATCCGGATTTGCACGCGATTGTCTAAGGGAGGGTCGTTAGTGCCGAAGCGATCGAGCATGGTGGGCTCAGTCAAATCCTTCCTGACAGGCATGGAGCCCAGCTACCTGAGTAATCCCTGTTTTCAAATCCCCGGTCCTAAATCCCAAATGCCAAATCCTCTCAATTAATGCTATTCTCTTAGCGTACAAAGCTGATTTCCAAGAGGAGATCACCATGAAAAAATATCTGTTCGCTGCCTTGATTCTGGTCGTGATACTGCTCGCTGGTTGCACCTTACCTGCACCCCAGCAGCAGGAAGAAAATATTGACGCGATCGTCGCTGCCACGCTAGCTGCGGTCGATACGCTTGAAGCGTTGGCTCCAGAAGCTACAGCTGTGCCGACGGCGACTTCCGAGGAACCCGAGCCGCCCACCTCAACCCCGACAGCTGAGGTTTCGCCCACACCGATGTCGGATGCGGAGCAGATCAAAGCAGCTCTGATCGAGCATCTCGAAGTCGATATTGACCCGGCTAGCATCACCGTATCCGAGATAGAAAACGATCTTGCCAGAGGCGGGGTGCCGGGTGGCTACTTTATCGCTGCAAAGGAGTCGGGCAATTGGGTCATAGTGCATGATGGCCAGACTAATCCAAGCTGTGCTGTCATCGAGCCCTATGATTTCCCGATCGATTGGGTGCCTGAGTGTATGGATCAGAATGGAGATCTTGTTCAGCGTTCAGAACCAGAAGCTCCGCCTGAGCTCGCCGATCTTGGTGGACCGACCTGGACCGACTCAATGGAGAGTCGGGGTCGTTGGTATTTAGTCAGCACCGAGAACACACTTTTCACCATCGATGATGGCGCCCTGGTCATGACCGCGCTCGAACCGGGATTTGATGAGTGGGGTGTCGCAGCCGGTGCTGACCTGACCAATTTCTATCTGGAGGTGACAGCGAAGACTGGCAGTCAGTGTGATGGTTTAGACCGCTATGGCGTGATTTTCCGTTCCCCGGATCCGAGCAGAGGGTATGTCTTTCAAGTCTCCTGCGATGGCCGTTTCCGCCTGTATCTCTGGGATGGATCAGAATACACGGGTATTCAAAACTGGAAGCTTAATGACGCCATCAATTCAGGTTCAGATGAAGAAAATCGGGTGGGCGTTATGGTTGTGGGTGAGGATGTCTCGCTTTATGCCAACGACGAATTGCTCGGGGAATATACGATCGAGGCATACGACGAGGGTCGTTTTGGCTTGGTCGTAGGCGCCAGTGAGACAGACAATTTCGAAGTGCGTGTTGAAACTGTCCGCTTCTGGGATATTCAGGCAGATTGAGTTTGGGCAGGAGCAATTCTAAAGATAGGTTGATCCATCCATACCGTCAGTGAAACGGGGCGACCCATCGGTCGCCCCGCAATGTTATTAACACCTGGAGTCCTCGACGGCTCTGCTGCCAGGTCTATGAACCATTTTGGTGGGCCGGGGACATTCTCACCGCAAGCGCAAATTTCCAAAGGTGGAGGTTGATCACCAGCGTTCAAGGGCTTCTCTCATCTATCATTCGGATGATGATTGGCTTTATCCTTCTTCTCTGCTCTAACCAACCTGGCCATCTGTCCAGGGAAAATTTGTAGATCCGTCCAATGAGTTCCTGACCACCCGCTACGTGTTATTCTCGGGAATGTGTTGTAGGCTTGTATTGTGAACGTTTTGGACCAGCTCTTCAGCTTGGAGCCTCGGTTGATAAAGGCGGTTCGTTATGCATCAAACCGGTTATGAGCCCACTCGGCTTGAAATTGCACTTACGCTTGGCCTGGGGTGGACTATTCTAAGCCCGT
>JASFLN010000025.1:0-9883 GCA_050118075.1 Anaerolineales bacterium | reverse complement strand
CCCGGTACCCCCGGGCGCGCAGCTTGGCAGCTAACCGTTTGCCACACGACATATGCAAATCCTTGTATTTGCGAATATTTGCAAGAGGATAGCATACGAGGAAGATCAGGTCAAGGGATTGGAAAGGACAGGCTGTGCATCAGACAAATCTTTTGTTCATTGAGAAGTGCGGTCACTCAATCACCCAGACGTCCTGGGATTCAGCTCGGGCAGGGGGAAAGTACTCGATGCAGGCCGTACAATCTTCTTGAGTGATGACGATTGTGGGTGGGTGGGCAATCTCCTCGCTTCAAAGGGGGCGCTGCGCCGCGAACACTTCTCAAGATGGTCAAACCAAAATTGGAGCCTGCTTGTCCGCAGGGTACCGTCAAACACGCAGGGGCTATTGATGAATAGCCCCTGCGTGGGATCCCTCAATCCAAAGGATTAATCGGTACCTAAACTGGGTAAATCGTGCTTCAATTAACGCACGATCGCGTAGGTCACGCTGAGCGAGACGCTTACCGCCATCTGTCCCTGATTGATCGGCGGTTCGCCGCCGCCACCACCTACCCCCATGCCGGCACCGACGAAGGACGGGTAGATCCAGCCCCCCGATTGATCCGTGACCGAGCTTACCTCACCGACGGTTAATCCGAGACCTTCTGCGATCGCATCCGCGCGCATGCGCGCATCCTTAAGCGCTGCAGTACGGGCTTCATCTGCAAGCTGATCGGTATTCTGAATACCAAAGTTCAAACCGTAAATGCTGTTTGCCCCGTTGGTAAGCGCCGTCTCGATTACCTTGCCGACATCGCCGATCGTGCGGATGTTGATCTGCATCGTGCTATCGACGTGAAAGCGTTTCTCACCGGTAGCCTGCCCAGTCTGCGGATCCCAGACATCCTCCGGCCAGACGTTGAAACCCGTCGTCTGGATATCCACTTCTGCAACCCCGAGGCCCTTCATCGCAGATGTGATACCAGCGATCGTGTCATTCGATTCAGTCACCGCCTCGCTGATATCACTGTCAGTGATGGTGAAACCCACGGTAACCGTGGCCATGTCCGGGTTGCCTCTTGCTTGCCCATATCCCGTCACTGTTAGGGTATCAGCCATGGAACTGCCCGTACCTGAATTCGGCGCGACCGAGGTCCCGCATGCCGAAAGCAAGATGACCAGGCTCAACAATCCTGCAAGTTTTGCACTTAACTGCTTCATGAAATTTTCCTCCCGTGGCGTCCAAGCCGTGTAGATTCGCCACATCTTATCCTAAAATTAGGTCGATTGTGACGTGGTTAGGACGCTCGTTCCATTCAAAATGTTCCTCGATTTTTGTCCAAAATGAGTGACGAAAATGTCATAAGTTTGTGGAATTCTTCAACTGCAATCCGGCACTCACCTCATCGATCCACTACCTCAGAAAGCGAGCCGCAAGTGTTCTCCCGTGGCGCACGGCGAAGATGTCGAGCGTTTGCCACATGAAACAAGCCCCTGGTCAGGGGTTTGTAACAATGATTAACTTTTATTTACTGGTATTAATCAGACAGTGTGCGGAGATACGATACGAGCTCCCAGATCTCCGTCTCACTCAACAGGGTCCCCCACGCTGGCATCATTGAGTTATAGGGATCGAAAGCACCGCCCTCTGAGATTCGCCAATAGATATAACCATCGCTTAAGGCAGACGCACGTGCGCTGTCGGAGAGATTTCCTGGTGGTGGCTGCATACCTTGTGCGGCATTGCCATCTCCGCGCCCACCCTCACCGTGACACTGAACACAGAGGGCATGGTAGGCCTCATCACCACGTTGAATCGCTTCCAGATCTCCTTCAAGCGGATTCTCCAGGTTCGCAAACTCCGCCGGCACAGCGCCGGCCTGCCCCTCTACGGCTTGAGGCCCTGGTTCCTCGGAGTCGATTGCGCTTCCACAGGCTGCAAGGAACAGAACTGTAATCATTAAGGCTGTGAATTTGACCGGTCTTATTTCCATTCCGTCCTCCTGAATTCCATTAGAAGGATAAACCAAATCTAAAAGCACTACCAATCACGCCTGAGTACCGCGTCTAATCCTGCTTGCTAAAAAGCCAGATCGCAGGGACCAGGAAGAGCGCACCGAACCCCGCCATGATGGCGACATCGGTCGCGATCGGGTGCAAGCGCAACATATCCATGAACTGCTGTGGTACGACTGAACTCAGCGCTACCTGGCGCAGTGGATCGACCCCGTAGGTCACCGGGTTAATCCTGGACAGCCATTCCATCCAGAGCGGGACTCCATTGAGGGGAAAAAACGCGCCCGAGAGAAAGAACATCGGGAGCATGATGAAGTTCATGATCATGTGGAATCCCTCCATCGTCTTCTGTCTTGCCGCGATTAAAATTCCCAGCGAGGTCATCATCCCGGCTAACAACAGCATCAAACCGATCAGGTAAATGAGCTGCTCGAGTGTCAAACGGATGCCTAAGAACGGTGCAAAAACCATCACAAGAACACCCTGGAAAAGTGCTACGGTGCTGCCGCCTGCGACCTTTCCCAGTGCTACCGAGACACGTGAGACAGGCGCGACCATGACCTCTTTCAGGAAACCAAATTCGCGATCCCACACGATCGATACTGCCGAAAAAATTGAGGTGAACAAAACCGCCATAGCCAGAATGCCAGGAAACATAAACTGCTCAAAATCAATGGAACCCCCACCTAGTTCTGACATCGCCGGAGAAAGTCCCCCGCCGAAAACAAATAGAAACAGCAGCGGCTGGCCCAACGAAGCGAGGATCCTGGAACGGTCGCGAACAAATCGCAATACATCCCGCAACCAGATCGTGTATATACCTTTCAAATTGTGTACCAAACGTTCCATCAAATTGCTCCTTCAGAAAACAACAATCTCGCGATGGCACTAACCACGCCATCAGCATTCCAATTCTTGATTACCGGCGACTTGGCCTTCTCATCCGGCGTCGACGTCGCATCCCCTCCATTTGATCCGCTTCCTGTTCACGGATAGCCCGACCGGTTAGCTTAATAAAAACATCCTCAAGTGTCGGTCGGCGCAAGTTCACGCTGCGCACAACGACTGGCCCAGCACCGCTGCTCAATGCCGTCATCATGCGGGGTATGAACTGATCCCCAAATTCGGTCTCGATGATGAGCTGATTATCCGGGCCTTCCCGCACGTTCAGGCCTCCAAAGCCGCCCAACTTCTCACGCGCCAGATCATTATCCGAGCTGCGCACCGTCACAATATCACCCCCCACAAGTCCCTTGAGATTCTCGGGTGTATCCAGGCTGACGATTTTGCCATGGTCGATAATAGCGATGCGATCACAGGTCTCAGCTTCATCCATGTAATGGGTAGTCATGAACATCGTGACACCCTTCTCTTTGCGCAGTTCACGCAGGTAATCCCAGATGTGCCTGCGTGTCTGTGGGTCCAAACCAAGTGTTGGTTCATCCAGGAAGAGGACTTTCGGATGGTGCAGCAGACCGCGCGCGATCTCTAATCTGCGTTTCATGCCCCCAGAATACGTACGTACGAGGTCATCAGCCTTATCGCTAAGATCCACCATCGCCAACAGATCGTCGACACGCTCCCGAAATGTCTCTCGCGTCAGGTCGTACATCATGGCGTGAAAACGCAGATTCTCACGACCGGTCAGCTGTTCGTCCAGGCTGGAGTCCTGGAAGATCAGCCCGATGGACTTGCGTACCGCGGCTTGCTCGTGCTTTACATCGTAGCCGTTGACCTTAGCAGAACCGCCATCAGGCCGCAGGAGTGTGCACAGCATATTGATCGTGGTCGTCTTACCGGCACCGTTCGGGCCTAGGAAACCGAAGATCTCATCATCATTCACACCAAATGAGACCCCATCAACTGCGACAAAATCACCAAATTTCCGCACCAACTCATGCACTTCAATGGCCTTCATGTTGCCTCTCTTCTCAATTCATGTTCCGCATCCAAAGGATCTGAAAAAACACTGTTCAGCAGTTCTAATCCATGTATCAAATGCTGGCATTGCTCAGGGTCTAGCCCTATAAGTTTTTCATTCAGACGGTCCTCAGCGCGCCTACTAACCTGCTCGAGAACTTGCTTCCCCTCACCTGTTATCTTGAGCGCAAGCCGGCGCCGGTCAGAGGGATCTGTTTCCCGCACGACCCAACCACGCTCCACCAAGACCGAGATCGAGTTTGACATCGTTGCCAAACTCACCGCCTGGTATTCGGCCAGCTCGGTCAATGACATTGGGCATTTCTCCAGCATGAGCATTACACGGAAGTGCGCCGGAGCGACGCCTCCTGGCTCCTGGCGCATTTCAGACGCCAGTATGCGCATCACTTTAGGGATAACGCGTAGGATCTCACTCGCTGTGCTGCGTCTCGCATTCATTGCTGAAGACACCATCCCGATTTATAGTTAGCCATACTAAGCAAAAATTTTACCTCGAATCAACAACCAAGCGGGTAAAATATGTAACAATTGCATGATTACGCGCCGATGACACATCCATATCGACGGTTTTCGATGTATGACATATTTAAAGAGGGTGAGGCAGCGCTGACAGCTGCACAGTATTCGCAAAGCACGATATCGGAAGACACGATTTGAACGGTATCCTCGCACTGAACCCTCCCGGAAAGGCGTCCTGGCCATGAACAACATCAAGGTTCGAAGATTGAGCTGCGCACGTATTCCTACGCAATACGGCGAATTCCAGCTTTGCCTTTACAGCAACAACATCGACAACAAAGAACACCTTGCACTCGTAAAAGGCAACCCGGAAGGCAAATCAAATGTGCTTGTAAGGGTACATTCGGAGTGCTTTACGGGTGATGTGCTTGGCTCAAAACGCTGTGATTGCGGTGAGCAGTTGGATTTTGCCATGCGGAAGATTTCAGAGGCTGAGCAGGGTGTCATCATATATCTACGCCAGGAAGGCCGAGGCATCGGCCTGCTCGACAAGCTGCGCGCTTATAACCTGCAAGATGAAGGTTACGATACAGTCGATGCTAACTTATTACTGGGTCATACCCCCGATGAGCGCGAGTATTCCATGGCGGCGGCCATTCTGGAGGAGCTGGATATTCACTCGATTAGGTTGTTGACCAACAACCCACACAAGATTGAGGATTTAGAAACGAAAGGGATCGAGGTCAACGACCGGATCCCTGTCCAGGTTGCCGCCAATCAGGAAAATGCACTTTATCTGGAGACAAAGCGCCAGCGCATGAATCACAAACTCGGCCGGCAGTCTGCATCGGAGCCTGACGAGGTGGAAACGTTCCTGGAAAATCATGAATGACCCGGTCGAAGCCACATTGCATGCCCAGAAACAGGTCAGAACGACTTCCACACGGCCATTCGTTTGCTTGAGTTATGCACAGAGCCTGGATGCCTCGATTAGCGCTCAGCCCGGAAAACCCACTGCGATCAGCAGCCCCGAATCACTCAGCATGACCCATCAAATGCGTGCACTGCACGACTGCATTCTGATCGGCATCAATACCGCCCTTTCCGATGACCCCCAACTCAGTGTACGTTTGGTCGAGGGACAAGATCCTGTTCCCGTCATTCTCGACTCAGAACTCAGGCTGAAACCCGATAGCCGCATGCTGTCACCTTCACGCACGGTGCGTATCTTCTGTGCACACCCTATCGATGAGCAGCGCGCCGAGCCGCTCATTGCGGCGGGAGCGTCGATACATACAGTACCTACAACGAGCGCAGGATTCCTGCAAATCTCGAACGTCCTGAGCGAACTATCCTCGATGGGTTACCGATCTGTGATGGTCGAAGGAGGCGCGAACGTGATCACCGAGTTTCTTTCAGCCCGCACGGTGGATTGGATGGTGATTACCATTGGATCGCTTCTGCTCGGCGGCCTCCGAGTCCCCTTAGCTCCACCGGAGGCGGAGGCCTGGTCACCGGTCAGGCTCGATCTCAAGGGCGCCCACTTCTATGGACCCGATCTGGTCGTTTGGGGGCAGCCAGAATGGGAACTGCAATGAGACGCAGCAGCCTGCTCTTCACCGCACCGGGTCAGGTCGAAGTCATTGACGAACAAGTACCTGAACCCGCGCAGGGGGAAGTGCTTGTCCAAACCCACCTCTCTGCGATCAGTCCGGGGACCGAGAGGTTGATCTTCGAAGGCTATGCCCCAACCAATCTATCCGCCGACGAATCGCTAGTCAGCCTTGAGGGCGATCTGTCCTTTCCCCTTCGATACGGTTATTGCGCGATCGGCCATGTCCGTAAGCTTGGTCCGGGGGTCGATGAGGAATGGATGCACCAGCCCGTGTTTGCGTTTCATCCCCACTCAAGTGCCTTCACAGTTAGGACCTCCGAACTGATACGATTGCCTGCCAGTCTCCAGCCTGATGACGCTGTCTTTTTGCCCAATCTGGAGACTGCCGTAAACTTCCTGCAGGATGGGGCACCGCTGCTCGGCGAACGCGTAGTGGTGATCGGTCAGGGTATCGTTGGTCTCCTGACCACAAGCCTCGTGAAACGAACGGCCACTCAAAAGCTCCTCGCTATCGAACCGATTGAATCGAGACGCACCTTATCGGAACAAGTCGGCGCCGACGCCGCCTTTGACCCCGATAATAAAGCGCACATGCAGGAGATGGAGCAGATTCTAAAACTGGGCTCAAAGACCGGAGGCGCTGATTTGATCTACGAGCTCTCCGGGAACCCCCAGGCTCTCAATCTGGCGATCCATTACGCTGGCTTTGCCGGTCGGGTTGTGATCGGATCATGGTACGGCACCAAAAACGCCGATCATCTGGACCTGGGTGCAGAATTCCACCGCCAGCGCTTGACGATTAAGAGCAGCCAGGTAAGCACAATCGAACCTAACTTGAGAGGTCGCTGGGACAAATCGCGCCGGATCGAGCTTGTGCTTGAGCTTCTGCACTCAATCCAGCCGTCAAGATGGATTACGCATCGCTTGGATATACGTCAAGCACAGGATGCTTATGAGATGCTCGCAGACCCGGACGTATTGCAAATCGTATTTACCTACGGACACGAATCAGCGGAAGAATAATTCCTGCTGGAAATCAGCACGGGGAGGACCATGTACACACTTGCCATATCCAAATCTTTCACCGCCAATCACTTCTTGATCGGGGGAGACTGGGGGCCAGAGAACGATCTCCACAGTCATGATTACCGGGTCGAAGTTCGCCTGCTCGGCGAAGACTTGAACATGCACGGCTACCTGGTCGATATTGTCGAATTCGATTCAGTCCTCGACGCGCTTGTCGAGCATTACAGCGGCAAGACGCTCAATGAGCAAGCCGAGTTCGAGGATCTGAACCCGAGCATAGAGCATTTTGCCCGCATTATCGCCCAGACGATTGGAGGCCATCTCCAAGCGCCCAATTTGAGTTCGATCGAAGTGCTCATCTGGGAGGACGATATCGCCTGGGCTTCTTTCCAGCGAGATCTATAGGCTTCAATGCAGCTTGGTTTCTTGCTGTATGGCGATCTATCCACCCGCACAGGCGGCTTCCTGTACGATCGCATGATCATTCAGGGGCTCAAAGATCTTGGTGCCCAGGTGGAGGTTGTCCCATTGCCCTGGCACAGTTACCCGATCTCCTTGCTGCTTGCACCCATAACTCACAAGATCGGCCACTTGTTAACCGGTCGTTTTGACCTGCTTATCGAGGATGAATTGGCACATCCTTCACTCATCCGTACAAATCGATCCATACGCCAGCGCTCAAACATCCCGATCATCTCACTCGTCCATCACTTGCGCAGCAGTGAAAACCATCCCACAGTGCTTAACCTTCTATATCGCCGGATTGAAGAGGCATATTTGAACACCATCGATGGTGTAATAACGAATAGTCCGCACACCCTCCATTCGGTACAATCACTATTGGATCGCGATCTCCCTTCACTCGTGGCCCCTCCCGGCCGCGGTCACTACGAGACACCACTCGCCGCACAGGAAATCGAACGAAGAGCGCATCAAAAAGGGCCACTGCAGATCCTTTTTCTGGGAAGCGTCATCCCGAGGAAACGGCTGGACGCCTTGGTCGAAGCACTGGCATCCCTTGACCATATCGATTTCAGGTTAACAGTCATTGGGCGAGCTTCAACGGATCAACAATACACACACGCCATTAAGCAGTTAATTCATTCCCTAGGAATGGAGCAGAATGTGTGTTGGCTCGGGGAACAGCCGGACGAACGCGTCACCAAGGCGCTGGAGGATTCCCATCTGCTGGTCGTACCTTCGTCACACGAAGGATTTGGGATCTCCTATTTGGACGCAATGGGATACGGTGTGATTCCAATTGGTGCGCGCTCCGGTGGTGCCTCCTCACTCATTCAGCCTTCGAAGAACGGCTTTTTAATCGACCCTGAAGATGTGGATCAACTGGCTGGACATATCGAGAGACTAGCAAACGACCGTGAGCTGCTTAGTGAAATGGCCATAAACGCTTTACAACGCTTTCACCAGCAGCCCACCTGGAAGGAGGTGAGCGGGACGGTATATGATTATTTACAAGCTTTCCTGATGGGCACTAACGATATAAATCATTAATGATCCGTTGTTTCCGACACGCCAGAGGAGATAAAAATGAATCGCTCAACGTACCGTATCATCATATTGATCACCGCTGTAATTACAGGGCTTATTCACCTGGTACTGCTTAATTACTTCACCATTCAGTCAACCGGTAGCCTGGATATACTATTCACCCTGAATGGGCTTGGTTTCCTGGCCTTTGCAGCAGCATTCTATTTCAAGATCCCATTTCTCGAGAGATATAATAAATGGTTCATGTACGCCTTTATGGCTTTTACGCTGGCGACGATTATTGCTTGGGTGTCAGTAGGTTCTCGCTCCACATTGGGTTATCTTACGAAATTGGACGAGGTCATCCTATTGGTTGCTCTCGGCCTTAACTTGCGCGAGTAAGCTAGTTCCAATGTTGACTCAAAATCGGCTCGGCTCACGGGTAGTGTCTGAGGCAATCACCTGATGGGCCGGGCCGGGTCTTTACCTTTTATCCAATACCTGCAAGCGAAAACTACAGTCGATGATCGTGCCCTCAATCGACACGTGCTCTCGACTTTGCAGCTTGAGCTTCGTAATATCGAACCTAACAGTCCCCTGAATATTCTCGAAATAGGTGCCGGGATCGGCACCATGATTATGCGCTTGCACGATTGGCAAATTCTGCCTTCCTCCGAATATACCGCTGTCGATATCGATCCCGAGCTCACCAGAGAAGGGCGGCGACAGCTGGGACGCTATGCACTTAAAAACTCACTTGCCCCTGGCTGTGGATTGGCAAGAGAGATTCTGCTGCAATCTGAAAAATCACAGCTTTCAGTAGATTTCGTCACCGAGGATGGACTCGAATACTGTCAGCGTGAGAGCTCGCGTGGTCGCTTTGACCTGCTCATCGCGCATGCCTTCATGGATCTGGTAGATTTACCAACGGCTATACCGATACTTTTGGATGCGCTTGAGCCCTCCGGGCTGTTCTATTTCACACTGGTCTTTGATGGCGTCACCCACTTCGAACCGCCGATTGATCCGGCGTTGGATGTACACATCGAATCACTCTACCACCAGACCATGGAGGAGCGCAGCATCGACAGCAAACCCTCCGGTGATCCACACTCCGGGCGTCATCTGCTGGGCGAATTGCTCAAGAATAAAGCGGAAATCCTCGCCGCTGGAGCTTCGGATTGGCTGGTTCACCCAACATCTGGTCGCTACCCCGCTCAGGAAGCGCAGTTCCTGCATCACATTCTGAACACAATCGAAGATGCACTGAAAGGGGGGGACGAGTTGGACCAGGACCAATTTTCCGGCTGGTTGCAGAAACGCAGAGAACAAGTCGATTCGGGGGATTTAGTGTACCTG